>DASXMU010000289.1:0-42221 GCA_036495485.1 Streptosporangiaceae bacterium | reverse complement strand
CCAGGAATCCTCCGAAACGCGCGACGCGACGTCGCTTCGCTGTCTGACTTGGGACCCGGCCTCGGCGCGGCCGGGTGACGGGACAGATCCCGCCGCGCCAGGGCCGCTCGCGGGACCGTTCCCGGCGTCCAGTGTATGGCCGGCCGCGCCTCTAGTTGGCCTGGCGTCCGGGCTGGTCGCTGTGCCCTACAGCGACGGCGCGGGACCGGGCCTTGAACGCGGCCTTGCGGGCCGCCTTGGCCACCGCCGGGTCGTGGTGATGGCTGCCGAGCGCGGTGAGCAGCCCGATCAGCCCGGGATGGCCGACCTCCCAGAGGCCGCCGACCAGCTTGGCCTGCCCTCCCGAGGGAAGATCGGGCAGCAGCTCGGCGACCACGTCCTCAGGCTCGGCCTCCTCGAGCAGGCCTGCTCCCAGGTCGACAAGCAGCCACTCCTGGTCACCCCGGCAGAACTGCGCCTGCTCGCCGTGGTCGCGCAGCCAGACCACCGCGTGCGGCCGGAGCACAGGGTCGGCGAGCGCGCCGCGGACCGGGGCGATCGCATCTTCGCCGACTCGATCCAGGACGGCGAAGGCCGCGCCACGCAGCCCGGGTGATCCCTGGCTGGCCGCTTCCATCAGCTCGGCCGCCGCGTCCGCCGGGCCGCGCAGCGCCAGCCAGGCGGCGATCTCGGCTTCACCTTGCTCCGCGTCATAGTCGGCCAGGGCCGCGAGCAGCACGGCCGCCCGGTCCTGCGCGAGCTGCCCGGCCACCGGGAGCTGCCAGCCCCTGGCCCGCAGCCGCCCGTACACCCCCCAGGTGCCCAGCCTGGACAAGGCGACGGTGAGCACCCCGGCCTCCTCGTCGCTGCCAAGATCGACCACACCGAGGTCGGCCAGCGTCTCCAGCGCGGCCGACAGCCCGACCACATCGGCGGTGGTGCGCCCCATATCCAGCGCACCGGCCTGCTGCGCAATGCCGACCTCACCGTTAGCTCTGGCCTCACGGTTAGCTCTGACCTCACCATCGGCAGTGCTGGTCTCACCGTCGGCAGCCAGTTCGCCGGGCAGCGCCTGCTGGCGCGCGGCCTCGTAGGCTTCGAACAGCGCATCTATCCGCACCGGACCGCCGACCGTGTAGAGGGCGGTCATCAAACCTTCCAGTTCGGTCGTGCGCATCATCACGCCGAGCGCCTCATCCCAGAGGGTGAGCACAGCCTCTGGGTCGCCCGCCGCCAGGATGTCGCCGACCTGGCCGGGCCCCGCCCCGTTCAGCATGCGGGCACCGGTGGCGACCTGCCAGGCAGCCGACAGTTCGTCCTGGGTCAGGTCAAGGTCCGCGGCCGCCGACGCCGCGACCGCAGCCGACAGAGCGGGCATGCGCCGTGCTTCCTGGGCGGCGAGCCCATCCTGGTCAGCAGCCCAGCGGGCCAGGTCACGCGCTGCCCGCAGCAACGGGGCGACCCGGGCTGCCGCCGCGAGCTCGTCCCGGGGGGCGAGCCGTACCGCCGGCGGGCGGGGGGCTCCGGTAGCGGTCCTTGGCGAAGTGGCCACCCCTGCACCATACGGCGTCTGGAGGGCGACGCAGCCATAGGACGATTATTGAAGACACCCAAGTGATCTTGCTATTAGGGCTCTGACGTGTGCAAAGGTAATTCTGTCGCAAGGTTTCACAAGCCTCCTAGATGAGGTCAAGTGGGTCCATTTGGACCCGGACGGACCCGGCCGCCTTGCGTGCGCTGCGTACCCCCTGAGCTGCCTGAAGTGCCCGGGCGAGGTCGGCTCCGGCCGCTCGTGGCACCCGGAAGAACACGCGCACCTCAGCCTCTTCGGAACCGGCGGAATCGCCTGTCTCGACCGGGCCGAGCACGTCTGCGCCGGGCGGCAGTCCGGCGGCGTCGATCAGCTCGTTCACTGCGGCCTGCGGCCCGAGTACCGCCGCCATCCGGACCGACGGGGGGAACCTGAGCTGTTCGCGTTCGGCATACTCCCGCTCGGAGTGCACGACCGGATCCCAGCGGATCAGCGCCTGCACAGGTACCAGCGACGCGTCGGCCACCACGACGACTCGTCCACCCTCGCTGGCCGGCCGGACCAGCGCTGCCGCGTTCAGCCACCTGCGCAGGGCCTCCTCGGCCGCGCGCAAGCTCGCCCTGCCCAGCAGGATCCGCCCGTCGAGCAGCAGGGCGCCCGCGTACCCGCCGTCGGCAACAGGCTCCGCACCGGGCGTGGCCACCACCACGGCAGGCTGCCCCGGCACAGATGCGATCACCGCCTCCCCCCGCGAGGTGCGCACCGGAACCGAGGGAAACGCCCGCCCCAGCTCCTCGGCGGTACGCGCCGCCCCGGTGACAATCGACCGCAACCCCGAGGTACCGCAGTGCGGGCATCGCCAGGCCGCGGCCTGCACCCCGCACCAGGCACAATACGGCTGGGCCTGGGCACTGGGCAGCGCCAGCGGCCCACCGCACGCCGCGCAGCGGGCCTGCTCGCGGCACCGCCCGCAAGCCACGGCGGCCAGATAGCCCCGGCGCGGCACCTGCACGAGCACCGGCCCACGCCCGAGCGCTTCCCGCGCCGTGCGCAGCGCCAGGCTAGGCAGCCGCGCGGCCCCCGCCACCTCATCCCTGGCCAGCTCGGCGTCGTCGCCCGTACCCCGGATCAGCGGGGCCAGCCGGCGCACGGTGGGCCGGTCGCCAGCGAGCGGCCTGGCCCACCCGCTGGCAACAAGCTGGGTCACCTCCGCCGTCCGGGTGAACCCGCCGATCAGCGCGGCCGCCTTGCACCGGTGCGCCCGCAGCGCGAGCACCTCGCGAGCGTGCGGGTACGGTGCATGCGGCTCCTCATGCAGGTCGTCTCCGTCATCCCAGACAACGACCAGCCCCAGCTTCCGCACTGGCGCGAACATGGCCGCCCGCAGCCCGGCCACAATGGCGACGTCCCCGCGCAGCGCGGCCAGCCAGCGGCGGTACCGTTCGGCAGGCCCAAGCCCGGCCGAGAGGCAGACATGCCGCCCCGGCCCAATCAGCCCTTCCAGCGCCCTGTCCACCTGGTCCAGATCCCTGGTATCAGGCACGACGATCAGCGCCCCGCGCCCCGCCGACGCGGCGGTGCCAGCCGCCCTGGCGATCTCCTCGGCCCAGAACGGCCCCGGCAGCGCCGACCAGGCGGCGCGCGGCGCCCGCCCATCGGCAAGGGCAGCCAGGAACGCCTCCCCAGCCGGGTACCGAGCCCACGGCCCAGGCTCAGGCCGCGCAACCCTGCCGACGGTGGCCTCCCCCGGCAACGGCCCTGCCCCGCTGGCCTGCTGTGCCGCCAGCCCTGGCGCCATACCCCCGGCCAGCTGCGCCGCGCCCCGCTCGGCCGCCACTGACGCATCGCCCACTGGCTGCGCCGCCGGATCTTGCCCAGCCGGGAGCGTGCCACCCGAGTCGACCACGGTGTGCCCAACCGAGTCGGTGCGGCCGGACCCGGCATCGGCGTGCTTGGCTGGGGGCACGCCACCAGATGCAGCAACGGCCCGGCCGACCGGAGCCGCGCGGACAGACCCGGACCCGGGCTCTGCCTGCCTGGACGGGGTTGTGCGGGCAGACTCGGCTGCGGCGTGACGAGGTGGGATCGCGAGGCGCAGGACGTCGGCCAGGGTGCCTGCGTACCTGTCCGCGACCACACGGGCCAGCCCGGCGGCCTCCGGCGTCAGAACGGGCTCGGGCGAAACTACCCGCTCCAGGTAGGCCAGCCTTCCCGCGTGGTCGCTGGTCTCGTGCCTGCTCAGCAGGTAGCCGTCCACGAGCTGCCCGGCGAACCGGACCCGCACCCGGCAGCCGGGGGCCGCCGCCGCATCCATCCGCTCCGGCACCAGGTAGTCGAATGGCCGGTCGAGGTGCGCCAGCGACATGTCGACCGCGACGCGCGCCACCGGCAGTTGCTGAGCGGCAACCGGCGCCGGCTTGCTCCCCTTGGCCTTGACGGCCGTTCCCCTGGCCGCCGTTCCCTTGGCCGCAGAGCGGCGCGCGCGGCCGGGCGGCGGCGGGTCCACCCGCGCCCCCTGGGAACTTCCCTGCACCTCCGGCACATGTCCGTCCTACCAGAGCCACACCACCCCCCGGCCGCCGGCAGCGCATCCCGTGGAGAGCCCGCTGGGTTGTGAAACCCCTGACGGCAAGATCGTCGAATGCGCGAACCATGAGCCAGCCGTGTATCAGTGCGAGGGGCGCACTACAGAGTGCCGCAGGCGTTGTCGGCTTCGGCGGCGTCGTGGTTGAGTGCGAGGATGGCCGAGGCGGGGATGTGGCCGGAATTCTCGTCGGCACGTGCTGTCGTGAGCTGGGCGGCCAGTTTGTTCAGGGCTCTTCGGGATTCGGCGTTCTTGCTCTTGGTGGCGGCCGAGCGAAGGTAGTTGATAGCGCTGGTCAGATCGGCGGCTGTTTTCGCACTGCTGGTCCTGTTGCCAAAGTCTTCGATGGCCTCGTTGTAATGGGTCAGTGCCGACTCTTTGAAGGCCGTGCAACCCGGGTCGGCCGCCCTGATGACATGCGGCGCCACATAGATGAAAGCTCCGGCCCACATGAGCGACGCGATGATCCCAATCCAGCAGCGCACCCTGCCACCACGCCCCTGCCGGGACCGGCGGAGCCCGAGCACCCCAAAGCAAATCCCCAGCACAACCCCGGCCCCGGTCACCCCGAGTACTCCGCTGACCAGAGCACCGGTAGCCCACCCATTGGGCCTAGTGACCTGCGGCCCGGAAGCCGGGATTGCAGATGGCTCCGCCGGGCTGGCATCGGCGGCCGGCCCACCATCGGCGCATTCCCCGCTGGCCGGGCCGGCCGGTGGTTCGGCGACGGCCGGGTCGGTGGGCGGCCCCTCCGTAGCCTGCTCCTTGGGTGTCGGCATTGGGGTATCCATTTCGGATCTCGGGGGGCGCGCGGGAGAGCGAGATGATCGTATTTTGCCTTGTCGCGCGGTGTCCAGAGTCCGGCGGCGGCGACGGCACATACTGCACACGGGATTTGATTTCCCGCTGGAACCCTCTTACCCGAGTGATCCAGGCCCGCTATTCAGCCCGGTAAACTCACCGGCCACCGCCATCTTGGTCAATATTTTACCGAACCGAGATACGCCACACCTCCGCAGAAACGAGATCACCGGGTGCGGACGAAGGCAAGCAAAACTCAGTTACCCCGGCCGGACCATGTGCCCGGCCTGTCAGTGGGCGCCGGGCTGGCGCGGTGGGTCAGAAGCCGGCGGCAGCGCGGAGGGCATCGACGCGGTCGGTGCGCTCCCAGGAGAAGTCAGGCTCCTCGCGGCCGAAATGACCGTAGGCCGCCGTCTGGCTGTAGATCGCCCGCAGCAGGTCGAGGTCCGCGATGAACGCCGCCGGGCGCAGGTCGAACACGGCCAGCACGGCATCCTGGATGCGCTCCACCGGAATGTGCTCGGTGCCGAAGCACTCCACGAACAGCCCGACCGGCTTGGCCTTGCCGATCGCATAGGCGACCTGGGTCTCGCAGCGGTCGGCCAGGCCGGCCGCAACGATGTTCTTGGCCACCCAGCGCATCGCGTAGGCCGCGCTCCGGTCCACCTTGGACGGGTCCTTGCCGGAGAAGGCGCCGCCGCCATGCCTGGCCATCCCGCCGTAAGAGTCGATGATGATCTTGCGGCCGGTCAGCCCGGCGTCACCCATTGGGCCACCGACCTCGAAACGCCCGGTGGGATTCACCAGCAGCCGGTAGTTGTCAGTGTCAATGGTGAGCTCGGCTATCACCGGCTCGACCACGTGCTCATGCACGTCGGGAGCGAGCAGTTCCTTGAGGTCGATGTCAGGTGCGTGCTGGGCGGACACCACGACCGTGTCCAGCCGCACCGGCATGTCCTCGGCGTACTCGATGGTGACCTGCGTCTTGCCATCGGGACGGAGGTAAGGCACCATCCCGCTGCGGCGGACGGCGGACAGCCGCCGGGCCAGCCGGTGCGCGACCATGATCGGGAGTGGCATCAGCTCGGGCGTCTCCCGGCAGGCGTAGCCGAACATCATGCCCTGGTCGCCTGCGCCCTGGCGGTCGTACGCCTCGGCGCCTTCGCCTTCCCGGTACTCGTAGGCGTCGGAGACACCCTGGGCGATGTCCGGCGATTGCGATCCAATCGAGACGGACACCCCACACGATGCCCCGTCGTAACCCTTGGTGGACGAGTCGTACCCGATCTCCAGGATCTTCTCCCTGATGATGCCGGGGATGTCCACGTACGTTTCGGTAGTGACCTCACCGGCGACGTGCACCTGGCCGGTGGTGATCAGCGTTTCCACGGCGACCCGGCTGCGCGGGTCGTCCTTGATCATGGAATCAAGGAGCGCGTCACTGATCTGGTCAGCCATCTTGTCGGGATGACCTTCAGTGACCGATTCGGAGGTGAAGAGGCGACGAGCCACCTGTATTTCCCTATCTGCCGCGCGGAGACTTCGCCGCAGTTTATCTGGGTCCGGACTGTCCGGGTGCGGCACGGCTCCCCTGCTGGGCCAAAACTGGCCGAAAATCCCGGTACCGGCGCGGATTCGGTTAGATAATCCTGGCTGCGACGAGATCCCACACCACGTCGGCAAGTGCCTCCTTGCGGCCTCGGGGGACGTGCGTGACACTGCCATCCGCAGCCAGGATGACGGCCTCGTTCTCGCTGGTCCCGAACGCCAGCCCGCCGCCCACCTGATTGACCACCAGCAGGTCACAGCCCTTGCGGGCGAGCTTGGCCTGGCCGTTGGCCAGCAGATCCTCGGTCTCGGCGGCGAAGCCGACGACGACCTGGCCCGGATGAGCGCGGTTCGCGGATAGCTCGCGCAGCACATCGGGGTTCTCGGTGAGCGCGATCGGCTCTGGACCGGCCCCGGTCTTTTTCTTTTTGATCTTTGACTGCTCCCTGACGGCGGGGCGGAAGTCAGCGACAGCGGCAGCCATAACCACGGCATCGGCACCAGCCGTAGCGGAGAGCATCGCTTCCCTGAGATCCACGGCGGACATGACACGGATCATCTTGGCGCCGGCCGGGTCGTCCAGCCCGACATTCGCGGACACCAGGGTCACATTCGCTCCTCGCGCGACCGCCGTGTGGGCAAGCGCGTATCCCTGCAGTCCAGACGACCAGTTGCCGAGGAACCGCACCGGGTCGAGCTCCTCCCTGGTGCCGCCGGCCGACACGACCACGCGCCTGCCGAGCAGGTCCGGCCGCAGCCCAGCGAGGCCACGGTCGAGCACCCGGAACGCCACCCCGGCGAGCTCAGCTGCCTCGGGGAGCCGGCCAGGACCGGTGTCGGGGCCGGTCAGCCTGCCGGTCGCGGGCTCCACCACCAGGGCTCCACGCTGCCTGAGCACGGTCACGTTCGCCTGGGTCGCCGGGTGCTCCCACATCTCGGTGTGCATAGCCGGAGCGAACACGACCGGGCAGCCCGCCATCAGCAGCGTTGCCGTCAGCAGGTCGTCCGCCCGCCCGGCGGCAGCCCGGGCCAGCAGATCCGCGGTGGCCGGGGCGACGATCACCAGATCGGCCCACTGGCCGAGGTGGACGTGCGGAACCTCGTGCACGTCCACCCACGCGTCGGGGGTGGCCGGCTTACCGGACAGCGCAGCCCACGTCGCCTCTCCGACGAAGCGCAGCGCGTCACGCGTTGGGATGACACGCACATCGCAGCCCGACTCGGTGAGACGCCGAAGCAGCTCGCAAGCCTTGTAAGCCGAGATACCAGCACCAACGCCGAGAATGACGTGCCGTGCCATGATCCCCCGTCAAGGTTCAGGCGGCCCGGGATGGGCCGCCTGAATCAGAGAATGGCCGGATTGGACCAGGGAATGGCCCTAGGCGGCCGGTTCCTCGGTGCTCTCTGCGGTCAGCAGCCGCTCGCGGATCTCGCGCAGGGCGATCGAGAGAGGCTTCTCCTGAACGCGGGTCTCAACCAGCGGCCCGACGTACTCGAGAAGTCCCTCACCGAGCTGGGCGTAGTAGGCATTGATCTGCCTGGCCCGCTTAGAGGCCATGATCACCAAGCGGTACTTACTGTCGACCACGCCGAGAAGCTCGTCGATCGGCGGGTTTGTAATGCCTTCCGGGGCGGGAGTCCCTGCCACCTTCTGCCTTCCATGAAACGTACGTCGTATAAGTCAGCGCCCTCGCGATGCGGTTGAACAGCGCTCACCTCATCGAAACATCAAGGCTACCAGCTCACGGCAGACCTCATCGACGGATGTGTTGACGAGCGTGACGTCGAACTCCTTCTCCGCCGCCATCTCCTCGCGCGCCACCTCGAGGCGGCGTTCGATGACATCCGGTGGCTCGGTCCCGCGTCCGGTCAGCCGCCTGACCAGCTCTTCCCAGGATGGTGGAGCGAGGAATACCAGGCGCGCGTCCGGTACCGCTTCGCGTACTTGGCGCGCGCCTGGCACGTCGAGCTCCAGCAAGACAGGAATGCCCGCAGCGAGCTTGGTCTCGACCGGGGCACGCGGAGTGCCGTGCCGGAGGTTCACGTAGGGGGCCCACTCCAGCAGCTCGCCGTCGGCTACCAGCCGATCGAACTCACGGTCGCTAACGAAGTAGTACTCGCGGCCTTCAACCTCGCTGGGCCTCGGCGGGCGAGTGGTCGCCGACACGGATAGCCAGAACCGTGGATGGATCTCACGAAGCCGTGCGACCACGGTGCCCTTACCGACGCCAGAAGGCCCAGAGAGCACGGTCAGCCGTGCACGGTTGCTAGAAGACGTGGAACCGGGTGAGATGGCCGTGCCCTCGCCCTCTGGGTCGTCGGGAGCGGTCAGATATCACCGCCGAATTCGGTCTCAAGAGCTGCCCGCTGGTTCGCTCCGAGACCACCAACACGCCGGGACTCGGCGATGCCGAGCCGCTCCATGATCTGCTTGGCCCGCACCTTGCCAACACCCGGCATCGACTCGAGCAGCGCCGAAACCTTCATCTTGCCGATAACGTCGTCCGACTTGCCATCCTTGAGTACCTGGGGCAGCGTCGTCGAGCCACGCTTGAGCTTGTTCTTGACCTCGGCGCGCTCCTTGCGTGCCCTGGCAGCCTTCTCCAGGGCGGCAGCACGCTGATCGGGTGTAAGGGGAGGAAGTGCCACGCCGGTTCACCTCGGGTTTCGTATCGAAAAACTCGCTTCGGGAGGGGAAACTAGCGAGTTCAGCGCGCCACGGCAACGCGAACCCCCGTTTGTTGTGTCACAAATTACCGATAATTACCATCCGCTAATGACCGAATACTAAACGCTACCGCTCTGAGCCGGGAAACCGTCACTACCTGGGCGCCCCAACAGCCTGGCTCATCATTCGATATCGGGACGAATGCCCAGGTTCCAGGTCCTGGCCTGCCACCAGACCCACCACAGCTGGCCTCAATCATCCTTCCTGACTGGTAGCAGTCGCAGTGTAACCCACAGTCGGATTGAGTTGTGGTACCTGCGAACTCATGCCGCATCCAGCCATATCTCCGGCGATGTCACCCCCTCCCGCTGGGATCACGCGGGCAAGAGCGCCCCGGCCAACCCTGCTCCCCACGGCCGCGACAGCCGGTCCCGTGTGGTGCGCCTAAGTAAAGAGGTGAAGCCAGATAAGAGAGTGAGACTAGATAAGAGAGTGAACCGGGGGAAGAGAGTGACCTGATGAGGATCTGCTCCACGATGCAGCCAGGCGACGGCGCCAGGCTCTCGATGACGATCACGCCGCTTCGCCGCAAGCGAATGTGGTGCCGCCAGGCCCGGGCGGCGAGGGTGGCTTGGGGCGAGCCGCCGGTCCGGCATTGAGAAGTTGAGCCGGCTCGGCAGGGAGATTTGGCCTGGGCTGGGCCGGGTGGCTTGGGGACCGGCCACGGCCCGGCATTGAGAAGTTGAGCCGGTTAACCAGGAAGATTTGACTGGGGCCGGGCCAGGTGGCTTGGGGACCAGTCGCTGGTCTGGCATTGGGAATCGGGGCATGGAGCATGTGGGATATGTCGCTGTAGGGAGATTGCACGATGGGCGTGGTGAGTGCCTGGCGGCGGTGTTCTCACTCGCCCGGATGGCGATGTTATGTGGCGCTGTGCACACTCGCCCAGCTTTGCCGGGATTGGCTCCTGGATCGTCAGGAGCCAACCGAACGCACTACTGCCGGTGCCGAGCGGACATATCAGAAGATCCTTATGGAGATCCATTAGCCCAGGATCCGAGAGTAATGGCCGGAGTACGGGGATACCGATCTGGCTCGACTTCCCGGCCGATATGAAGGGTCCTGGGCCATCCAATTAGGGCCGGCATCCGCCGGGTCTCGGGCACTCGTTTGTGCGCTTGTGCGACCGGGAGATGGGAACCGCAGGAAGCTGCGGCGTGTCGAACGGCTAGATGCTATCGGCGCCGTTACCATATCTAGCAGCATTTGGTGCGGATGTTTGCGACATTGAGAGAAGTTTCGGCACTATTGCCCGTTTCTGTGTGCCTGGTGACCGGGTGAGCCGCCCTCTCGTTTGGTTCGCAGTCCGGTTCCCGCTCCAGGTCGTGCCTGGATAAGAGAGTGAAATGCCCGTAATATCCTGATATGTACTGCTTTAAGTTACGCCTGCCGTTTATGGCAAGAAGAACTGTTGGTTAAAGTCATGAGAAGCGGTAAGGTCTCTGCTACACACGGTTAAGAAAAAGTCCGGCTCAACCAGCGCGACGGCTTTCAGAACCCCTCACGGTCAAGCATGAAGTGGGTAGCGGGAACTACCTGAACGCATCTAACCGAACGGCAGGCATGAGTGCGCATCACGAGCCTCATGCTGCGGTAAGGGACGTCTCTGCCGAGCCATCGCCGGGTCTCCAACAGAGGTGCACATGCCATGGCGGGGCGGGCAGATATTGAGCTCTATGAGCGCGAAGCGCAGTTGCGCTTGGCCGCTGACACACTCAGCAGTGCGGCAAACCACCGGGGCCGGGCGCTGTTCATTGTCGGCGGTCCCGGACTGGGCAAGACGTCGCTGCTTGAACATATCTGCCAGATAGCGCAGGAGGACTTCGTTATCGGCTCGGCCACCGGTGACCTCATGGAGGCGTCGGTCGCATTCAGCTTCATCGGCCAGGCCCTGGACGCACTCGGCTGCCCGGATCCGCACATCGATGCGCGGGCACCCGGCGCGAGCGTCAGTGATGTGCGTTCCACCCAATTTCATCGCGTTTCGCGCTGGCTGCGCACTCCCAGCAAGCCAGCGCTCATCGCCCTCGACGACCTGCACTGGGCGGACAGCGATTCCGCGGCCCTGCTGTCCTACCTGTGCAGGCGGCTGGAACGGCTGCCGGTCGCCATCTTCGCAACGCTGCGGCCCTGGCCGCCTGCCGCCCATGACCTTGCCCGCCGCCTGGCCGCCACCAGGCACGCGGCGCTGACGGAGCTGGCCCCGCTGTCCGCTGGCGCCGCGGCCCGGTTAATCACTAACCGAATCCACGCCGAGGCCGGCGAACAGGTCATCCAGCGGGCCGTCTCGCTGTGCGGCGGGAACCCGCTGCTGCTCGAACAGGTGTCGGCGCTGGTCGACAGGGGCGACGACCTCTCCTCACCTCAGCTGTCGAGAGAACTGCCCAACCCGCAACCGGTGCTGCTGAGCCGGTTCGCCGCCCTGCCGGCCGAGGTGGTCAGGTGCGCGCAGGCCGCCAGCGTCTTCGGCACCAGGTTCCGGCCGGGCCTGGCCGCGAGTGTGGCCCAGGTGCCGGAGAAGGATATTGAACGCACACTCGAAACACTGTCCCGCAGCGGCCTGGTCCGCGAGGTGGCCGATCACATGGTGGAGTTCGTCCACCCGCTGTTCAGCCAGCTCCTCTACGAGGATCTCGGCAGCTCACTGCGCGGGCAACTGCACCGCCGTGCCTGCCTGGTGCTGCTGGAACGCGGGCTCGACCAGGAGGCGGCGCAGCACGCCATGCGCGGTCATCTGGTCGGCGACCCCACGGCGATCGCGGTGCTCGAACGCGTGGGCCTCGACGCTCTGCGCCAGGGCGCGGCCGCACCGGCCGCCGAGCACCTGCGCGCCGCCGTGGAGCTGGCCGGCCAGCGGGCCACCCGTACTGCGCTCACCGGCCTGAGCGAAGCGCTGCTCGCCTCCGGCCAGTACCGGGAGGCGATCGAATGCGGTGAGCGGCTGGTGACCATGCCCGCGGAATCGCCGGGTGAACAGGCCGAGGCCCTGGCCATCCTGGCCAGAGGGCTGGCCCAGTCCGGCCGCCTGGCCGAGGCCTGTGACTATCTGGAAAAGACGGTAGCCGCGGCCAAGGACACCGACATCGCCCTCGCTATCGAGGCGCAGACCGAGTACGGCTACTACCGGTGGTGGATGAGCGGGCCGACGGCGGCACTGCCCTACCTGGCGAGGGCCCGCGACATGGCCGGGACCGGGGCGGCCGGTTCACGGGTGGCGGCGGTCTGGGGGTTCGTCGCGCTGCAGGCCGGTGACCCCTCCGGATTCGGCGACACCGCGGTCGCGGCCCGGGCCGTCCTGACCACCCCACGCAGCCATCTCGCCGATTTCACCAGCACGTGGGGCGCTCTCGCGTCGTTCGCCGTCTCGGCCGGTGTGCTGGAGCACTTCGGCGACGCCGAGCGGGCCTACACCACCGGACTGGAGGCGGCCGAGCGGGCCGGGGCCGGCCTGACGGCGGGCGCACTCGGACTCAGCGTCAGCTACGCAGAGCTGCTGTTGCGGCTGGGAAAGCTGACGGAGGCGCTCGGTCTCAGCACCCGGGTACTCGGCCTGTCCGACGTCATGCCGGCGCTCGCCGCGACCGCCAGCGTGATACACGCCGAAATCCTGCTGCACCTCGGCCGGATGGACGAGGCCGGACTATGGCTGGAGCGCGCCGAGACCGCTGCGGGATTCCGGCTGAGCTGGATTCCCGCGCTGCGGCTGAGCTGCATCCGGGGCGAGATAGCGCTGCGCGCCGGGGACTGGACCACCGCGAGTGCGCACTACCTGGAAGCCGAAGAGCTGACCGCCCAGGCGGGGATCGAGGAGCCATGTTTCTCCCCGTGGGCACGCCATGCCATCATGTCGCATCTGCGGGCGGGCCACACCGGGGACGCGGAGCGGGTGCTCGGCTGGCTCGACCGGTGCTCGGTCACCCTGCCCTGCCGGTGGCCCAGAATCGCGGCGCTCACCGGGCTCGCCGGGCTGGCCGAGCTGGCCGGTGATGCTGAGGCAGCGGAGGCGGCCTTCAAAGAAGCGCTCAGCATGCACGCGGGTCTCGGGCTCCCGCTCGAGCGCATCGAGACACTGCTCGAATACGGCATGTTCCTGCGCCGGACCGGCGCCCAGGCACGGGCCAGACCGCTGCTCGCCGAGGCGATCGCCATCGCGGAAACACACGGGGCCAGCTGGCTCGCCGCACTGGCACACCGCGAGCTCGCCGCCAGCGGCGGGCGCCGACGGCGGCGCGGCGCGGCCGACAACCGCCTCACCCCGCAGCAACGGCGCGTCTTCGACCTTGCGGTCCAAGGGCTGAGCAACGACGCCATCGCCAGCCGGCTGCGCGTGTCGGCCGGCACGGTCAAGACCCACCTCGAACACATCTACGCCAAACTCGGAGTCCACTCCAGACGGGAACTCATGCTCCGCCGCATCGACCCCCCGCCAGGGCCCGGCGTAGCCTAACTGAGCGTTCAACCATCTGATCCCGCCTCAGCTGGCAGGGGTGTCGGCTGAACGTCGGGCTCGTAGCTCACTCAGCATCCAGGGATAAACCTCGAGGGCTGGGGAGATCCCGAGCGTCAGGGTTACTGCAAGGCAGAGCGGGATTTCGCCTGGGAGGCCACTGAATAACCCGTACTTCGATCAAGAAACGATCCTCTGACCTGCAGATCCATAAAGCTGGTCATGATGATTCGAGAGCTGTTCAGTGCGCTCCCAGGTCTGCTCAATGTCTATTTCAGACTGAAGCTTATGCTCCGCCGTATCTATCCGCCGCTGGGGCTCGGCATAGCTTAACTGAACGTTCAGTCGCCTAGGTCGGCGGCAGTGCCGGACATTTGACGTCACGGCACGTAGACCAGCAACGATGTCATCTCTAAAGCGGCTGGCCGTCCCGGCCGGTGTGGTCGAGGCCCGGCCCGGCTACAGGTACGCCAAGCTTGGAGCGCATTCCAGGCGGGAACTCAGGCTGTACGGCATCGATCCGCCGTCGGGGCCCGGCGTAGCTTAACTGAACATTCAATCGCCTAGGCCGACGGGGAATTTGCGTAGTTAACCCTCCGCCGCGACCGGTCTGGCGCAGCGTAACCGATGGTAAGCCTCCGCCGGCTGCCTGATGTCATCCGCCACCGGATACACCATGCTTAAAGCGAAGTGTCCCATGCCCACCGGACGGAAGGCATATGGTCAGCGAAACTCGCACGATGGCCGCGAATATCGCGTATCCCACCCTGGCGCTGAAACCGGGAAATAACCCGGTCAGCTCCGGGGTGAGTAACCGTGACAGGGCACGGTTGGTGCAGTTAAGCGGGTGGACGGGCTGATCACCGGGATCGATCAGCCATGGCGGCGGGCCGTGCGTGAGGGCGGTCGGCGGACACCTGCGCTGAATGTGCTTCCGGGTTCTCCGGGTGGGTTTGCGAGGCGCTCACGATAGCAGTTGTCGTGGTGCCCGGCGCCTTATAGGTAAGGCACGCGCCCGCCGGGTGCTTACTAGTGGTGGGGAGTGATCGGGGTGCTAGACAATCGTGCGGCCACAGCTTCTGTGGTCACTTTGCCGGTAGCCAACCGGGAGGAATCGGCCGTTGAGCGGCTGCCCGACGGCCTTGACCGGGCGCGTATTCCGGTGCGGGTGTGGGCTCGCGATCCTATTTCGCTGGCCGGCCTGACCTCCGCGCTTGTTTGCAGGCCCGAGCTGAAGATCGTGGACGCCGACCGGGGGGCGCAGGCCAGGGTTGCACTCATCGCGGCGGACACCCTCGATGAGTCCGTACTGTCCATGCTGCGAGCGATGAAGGCCCAGGGATACGTGCGTATGGTGCTGGTGGTCAGCACCCTGTCCGACGACGATGTGCTCGCCGTGGTGGATGCCGGGGTGTGTGCGGTCGTGTGGCGCTGGGAGGCGACCGCTACCTGGCTCAGCCAGGTGGTAGCCAAGGCCGCAGCCGGACAGCCGGCCCTGCCGGCGGACCTGCTGTCCAGGTTGCTCAAGCAGATCGGGCGGCTGAACCGGCAGGTGCTGTCCCCGCGTGGCCTCACACTCAACGGCCTTTCCGCCCGTGAGGTCGACGTGCTGCGGCTGGCGGCCGACGGGCTCGACACCGTGGAGATCGCGCACCGGCTGGCCTACTCGGCCCGCACCGTCACTAACGTCTTTCACGACATTACCTGCCGCTATCAGCTCCGCAATCGCACGCACGCGGTCGCATACGCGATACGGGAAGGCCTGATCTGATCTGAAACGCAACCCACGGCGACCGGGAAACTGCCCGGCCGCCGTGGGCGTAATTGCGGACCCGTTCCGGCCCGGTGCCCGGCCGCCGTGGGCGTAATCGCGGACCCGGTTCCCGCCTGGGTGGTTGATGCCTGTTAAGACTCGCGGCCGGGAATCATGGCTGCAGGTTGAGCGTTGCTACGATGATCATCTTTGTAACGATTTGGGTAATTCTTTATCACTAGCCGTTATTTGTGCAGCAGGCCGGAGGGCGAGGAGGCCGTGGTGAACTTATGTGTGCAGCAGGCCAGAGATCGACAGTGCCGCGCTGGACTTATTTGTGCAGCAGGCCAGAGATCGACACGGCCGCGCTGCACTTGGTGGTTCCGGTATTCGTGCATGCCACGACGATCTCGAGCGGATTGGCCACGGTGAACGTGAGCGGCTGCACGAAGTGGTAGTCCAGATCGCGGAAGTCGGCCAGGCCGAACTCGAACAGCGGGGTCTTACCGGACTGAATCTTCATCGTCCCGGTGTCACCGGCCGGGTTCTCCAGCAGCATGTCGCTCACCGTCAGCATCTGCTTCTTCTTGAGCTTGTAGGTATAGGTTCCGGTCTTCCCCGGGGGGACGGCCGACGGGATCAGCGTGGAGACCGGGACCGGCGCGGACGTGGCCGATGCGCTGGGCGACGGGCTGGGGCTTGCCCCCTTGTGCCCGGTGCCGGAGCCGCCACCGGCCGCCGCGGAATCGGCGTTCTCCGCTGCCTGGTTCGCCTGGCTTGCCGCCTTGCTGGCCTTGGCCGCGCTGGATGCGAGGCTGCTCGTCTGCTGCTGGACGGCCTGAGTGGCGGCGGAATGCACCTCCGGCTTGAATACCAGGAACCACAGCGCAACGAGCGCCACCGCGGCCACGGTGGCGATCGCCAGGACCGGAAACAGCCACTCGGGCAAGATCTGGCGCTGCAGCAGCGCGCCTTCGGTGGTGACCGGCTCCGCCTCGCCGGGCAGGACGAACGCCTGGAACGGCAGGCTCTTGCTCTGGCCCTTGAAGAACCGCTTGCGTGGCGCCGCCCGTAGCTTGACGAACGTCGCCGTGCCCGGATCCGCGGTGATGATCTCCGGCTTGAAGCGGAACTCGAGGACCTCATCCGGGTCGGCCGCGGAGAGCCTGACCTCGGTCGCTGCGTTGCCCTTGTTCTGCACGATCAGTTTGTGGTGCCCCTGGCGCCGCGCGTGCGAGGTCTTGGGGACAAGCTCGGCCGAGATGTCGGTGAAGGACCCGACGGCGACCATGCCCTCCTCGATGACCGAGCCTTCCGGGTCCTCCTGCGACATCGCCCGCAACGCGAACGGCACGGGGCCGGCCGGAGGGAACGACGCCTTGGGCGGACGGAAGGTGATGCGGGCGGACCCGCCGGTGCCGGGCAGCAGGTTGAGCTGATCCGGCTCCACCGTCGCCCACTCGTTGGCGTCCCCGAGCACGTCGAGGAGCACCCGGTCGACGACCATGCCCGTGTTGCGTACCAGCACCTCGCACGAGACCTCCGCACCGGGGGCTGCCTCGATGGTGGATCCCTCCAGAGCCGCGATTACACCCATGCTGCGAGCGTTGCACCGACGGCAGCCGACGGCGTTCCGCGCCGCGAAGACCCCGCAGAGAATCCCGCTGCGCTTTTCCGCAGCTCAGGCTGCCGGAACGCGCACCAGGATGTGCATCCCAGGCTGCTCCCAGGCCGGCCAGCAGGCATGGACCGCCGGGATATGAAGTGAGGGGCGAGGGAGGTCATCGAGCCATGAATGCTGGACACCGGACGATGCGGGGGGTGCTGCGGCCGGTCTGCGTGCTGGCCGTGGCTACAGCCGGCCTGGCTGGCCAGCCGGCCATGGGCAGCGCCCTGATGGCTACGCGAGTGGTCACGGCCGCCGCCCCGCATCAGACGCCGCTGACATCGCTCACCCTCACCTCGGTGGGCTCGGACGGCCAGCCCGCGAACGCGGCGAGCAGCCAGGCGGACGTCGCGGCTGACGGCGGGTACGCGGCCTTCCAGTCGCAGGCCGCGCTGCACGCGACGGCGTCGGTGCCGCAAACCGGGGAGGGCGAGCCGGGGGTATCCAGCGTCTACGTGCGCGGCCTGGTGGCGGGAACGACCACCCTGCTCAGCGACGAAGCTAACGGCGATGCCACCGCGCCGGGCATCTCGGCCGACGGCCGGCTGGTCAGCTACGAGCAGAACGGCGACGTCTACCTGGCCAACCGCCAGGCGAGCGGCTCGGGTCCCTACGACAGCAAGGGCAACCTGGTGCTGCGCCGGGTCACCAGCACACCGAACGACCTGCCCTACGAGCACGCCATGCCCTGCCCGGCGGTCCTGGGCAGCAGCCGGGACCGGGTCACGCCGTGCGGTCCCCGGCTGTCCGCCGACGGCAGCACGCTCGCCTACCCAGCCCAGCTCACCCCGGTGTCGCCGGAATTGTCGGTCACGGCGACGCTGAACGATGGTGAAGGCACCAGAAGGGGCACGGTCAGAGGTGGCTTCCAGCCGAACGCGCTGACCGGCGACATGCTCGACTTCACCCCGTTCTTTCCCGGGGACGGCTTCTACGGGAACCCGATCGGGGAGGCGACCGTCACCTACACCGACACCGGCAGCACCCCGGTGAACTTCAGCCCGGAAGGGATCACCATCACCGAGCCGCCGGGTGTGGCGGCGAACGAGCTCTTCACGCTCAGCGGCAACAGCTGCGGGGACACCCTCGACCCTGGAGACTCCTGCTCGATCGGCGTGTCGTTCGACCCGAATACGTGCTTCGAGCGCTATCCGAACAAGCTGAGGCTGGTCAGCGGCGACCTGGTGACGCACGCAAGCACGCCGGCCGGGCAGTCCGTGCTGGAGCTGGCCGGGTTCTGCGCCGTCTTCGAGGGCGGGGTGACCAGCAAAGCCGCCCAGGACGTCCAGGCGTCCGACGCCAGCCAGGCGCGCTGTCCCGCGCCGCCGAAAGGCCTGGCCGTCAAGGCGATGCCGGCCATCGGCAGCGACATCCAGGGCGCGCCGCTGGCCGACGCTGGCGGCGCCGAGATCGGCAGGCCCTACCTGGTCTGGACGACGATGCAGGCTCCCTCGGACATGGACACGGTAAACGTGATGTTCCAGCCGGCCAACGGCTCGGACTGCCATATCCGGCTGGTCAACCCGGCGAGCCTGAAGCTCGACCTAGCCGACCCGCTGCCCGCCAACGCGCCGGCGGCCTGCTTCCGTGGGGAGCCGCTGCTCAGCGTCAGCGCCGCGCCGGCGCCGCCGCGGCCGGACGCGCGGCCGTCGGTCCCGTCACCGTCTCCGCAGTCACCAGCGTCGCCCGGCCATCAGTCCAGAGAAATACGGCGTGGCCCGGCGACCGCGCTGCCGGAGCTGGAGTGCACCGCGTACATGCTGATCGATCCGGGCTCGGTCACGCCGGACAGCGCGCTGCTCGGCGTCTATGCGCCGACGTCCAACGGCCCGGATGTCGTTCCCGTGGCCTACCTCACCGAGCAGGGGGTGCAGCACGTCGTCGTGGCCCGCCACGACGCGAGCGGGGCGGGGAACTTCGCCGCCTCGCCCAGCACGATCGCGAGCGTGACCAGCGGCGGCACGCCGCTGCCAGGGGCGAGCCAGCCGTCGGTGTCGGCGGACGGCAGGTACCTGGGCTTCGCCGCCCCGGTGCCGATCGGCAGCGCCGGCCAGCAGGTCGCGGCCGGAGCCAGCCAGGTGTGGCTGCACGACACCGACAAATCGGGCAACCGCAGTTACAAACCCGGTGTCACCACCCTGGTGTCATGCCTGCCGCGACTGCGCGCGGGCCCCTGCACGGCGGCGCCGAACGCCGACTCGCCCTCGCTGGACGGCGACGGGCAGCAGGTCGCGTTCGCGACCACGGCGGCCATTCGCCCGCACAGCGGCTTCCCCGGAACCGGCGGCCGGGGAGGCGCACCCGGCCCAGTCTCGCGGGATCAGGTGTACCTGCGCTCGGTCGGCGCCAAAACGACCGTGCTGATCTCCGCGCCGCCCGCCGGTACCGGAAAGCTCCCCGCCAGAACCAAGAATAGGCCCCGGCAGCGCAAGCCAAGCGGCGCGGCCAGCCAGCCAGCCGGTGGCAATAAAGCCAGCTTCGCCCCGGTGATCAGCGAGGATGCGACGACCGTGGGCTACGTGTCGCTGGCCACCAACCTGACCACGACGACGGTCACCCCCGGCACGATGAACCTCTACCTGCGGCAGGTAACTGCGGGCAGCGCGCCCAGCGAACTCATCTCGGCGACAGGCGCCAGCCTGCCCGCAGGAACGGCGGCCGGCCTGCCGAGCCTGGACGCACACGGCAGGCTGGCAACGTTCCCTGCCGGTGCGGCGCTGGTCACCGGCGCGCCGGCGGAGGTCACCAGCGTCTACACGTTCGAGCGGTTCGCTCAGCTCACGGCCGCGCCGACAGCCGCCGGCTTCGGGACCGTCCTGATCGACAGCGGCACGCACACGGTCACGGTCGGCATCACCAACAGCGGGCCAGGGCCGGGAACGGTCACCGGTGTGAGCACGACAGGTCCGTTCGGCGTGTCCGCCCGCGCGTGTGCCAAGGCGGTCCTCTACCACGGCACCCGGTGCACGGTCACGATCACGTTCACGCCGGGCAAACCGGGCAACGCCACCGGGGAGCTGATCGTGACCACCGACGACGACGAGGAGCCGCCGGTGAACACCGGCGTGGACACCACCGCGGCCGTGCCGGCGCCCAGGCTGACCGCCACGCCCGGTGTAGCCTCGGCCGGCGAGGTCACCGAGATTCACGGCGCCTTCTTCCCGCCCCGCCAGGTGGTCAAGCTGACCTGGAACCCGGGCCTCGGGACGGGGCTGGCCATCACATCCAGGACCGGCTCGTTCAGCACGGACGTGGAGATCTTCCCGGACGACATCGTCGGCCCGCGCACCCTGCTGGCGAACCTCGTCTTCACCGGCCCGCGGCATGCCCCCAGGCACGGCGCCGCCACCACTCCCAGCGCCGCCACCACCCCGCTGGCCACCGAGGCGTTCCTGACCCAGCCCAGCTCCGCCGAGCCCCCCTTCTCCCGCGCGAACGCCCCGGCCCCTTGATCCCGCCGTGGCGGTCGATGGTGCCATCGACCGCCACCCCGTGGTGTCGCTGTGCCATCGACCACCACCCCATGATGTCGCTGTGCCATCGACCACCACCCCATGGTGTCGCTGTGCCATCGACACCACTGGCCAGGTGAAGCCGGGCGGGCTTGACGGAGAACTTGGGACCCCTGATACCTGGGGCACGGATCATTCGGTGACGCGCGGGCGCTTGCCGTTGCCAGGCGCGGCAAGGCCGGGCCCGGCGGCCTTCGCGGTGTTCTCCGTGGCCACCTTGAGGTCTTGCACCGGGGGTTCCAGCTCAGTGATCAGCGGCGGGATCACCGGGACCACGAGCATGAGGTTCAGGGAGGTCCGGGCGGGGATGCCGAGGGACGGCCAGAACTCCGGCGCCGCCGGGGCGTGATCAGCCGGGGCGCAGCTGAGCAGGACGGGGTGGGCCTGGGTGGCCAGGATGCCGTGCAGGCAGTCCGCGGGGATGGCCTCCACCGTGGTGCAGCCGACCAGGATCGCGCCGAGGAGGTCGTGCTGGCTGGGCGGGCCGTCAGAGGTCCAGGCCGTCAGCAGGTAACTGACCCGGTAACGGCGGACCGGGAGCTGCCAGCCGGTGGCCCGGCCGGCGTCATCGCGGGCCAGGACGGCATCCGCGGCCGGCGCCTGAGCGCTCTCGCGGATGTCGTGGAGGTAGGCAGCCAGCAGCGGCGCCTTGGGAGGCGCCTGCGCCCAGGACGGCGCGGGCGGGTCGAACTGAACGGCCGTCCCGTCCGGGAGCAGGCGGCCGAGAAAGGCCGCAACGCTCCGGTCCAGATCGCCCAGCATGAGGCAATGGTCGCGCGGGCGGCCGCCTGACGGCGGCTAGCCAACGCAGCACCAGGGCCATCGTGAGCTGCGCTTTCCGGCAGGGGGATCTGCGCGTATTCCGGGATGGATGGCATCGGCAGCGGGCCGGTGGGCTTGCGACCCTGAACAGGTCAGTCGTCTGGAGTCTGACGATCTGAAGGCTGGAGGGCCGATGCCTAGCTATCTCTCACCCGGTGTGTACGTCGAAGAGGTCCCCTCGGGGACGAAGCCGATCGAGGGAGTCGGCACGGCGGTGTGCGCCTTCGTCGGCTTCACCGAGAAGGGCCCATCGAACGAGCCGACCCTCGTGACGAACTGGACTCAGTACAGCAGCAACTTCGGCGGGTTCATCGATGGCGCGCTGCTGCCGCACGCCGTCTACGGGTACTTCCTCAACGGCGGCGGTGCCGCCTACATCGTCCGGGTGGGCCAGGGTACTGGCGCCGCCATTGCCAGCGGGAACGGCGCGGGCGCCACCACCAAGGGCGAGATCGCGGTGGCTCCCGCCGTGGAGCTCAGCACCGGCGGCGAGGCCCCCAAGCCGGCCTTCCGGGTCCGGGCGGTCGAGGGCGGCACGGCGGACGGTGACATCGCGGTCGAGGTCACCGACGCGTCCGAGCCGGCTGAGGATGCCTTCAAGCTTGTCGTGCTCAAGGCCGGGAAGGTCGCGGAGACCTTCGACAACGTCTCGACCAAGCGCGGCACGAGCAACGTCATCACCGCCGTCCGGCAGCGGTCGAAGCTGATCACGGTCGAGGAGGTCAAGTCGGCCCCGCTGGCGGTCCCGGAAAAGGGCGTCAGGATCGCGCTGGCCGGCGACCATCCGGCTGCCCCGGCCACGCCGGCCATTCAGCCCGACAGCTACGTCGGGGACGCCGGCGCCCGCACCGGTTTCGCGGGCCTGGAGGCGTTCGACGACGTGACCATGCTCAGCGTGCCCGACCTGATGTCCGCCTACCAGGCCGGCACGCTCGACGGAGAGGGCCTCAGGGCGGTGCAGCTGGCGATGATCGCGCACTGCGAGCTGATGGGCGACCGGGTGGCCATCCTGGACGCACCGCCGCAGCTCAACCCACAGCGGATCAAGGAATGGCGGGTCGGCACGGCCGGCTACGACTCCAAGTACGCGACGCTGTACTGGCCCTGGATCAAGATCATGGACCCGCTCACCGGCAAGCCGGTCATGGTGCCACCGAGCGGTCACGTCGCCGGGGTCTGGGCGCGCAACGACGAGACCCGGGGTGTGCACAAGGCCCCGGCCAACGAGGTGCTGCGCGGGGTGATCGACCTCGAATCCGGGCTCACCAAGGGTGAGCATGGGCAGCTCAACCCGGTCGGGGTCAACTGCATCCGGGCCTTCCCCGGGCAGGGGATCAGGATCTGGGGCGCGCGCACGCTGAGCAGCGACCCGGAGTGGCGTTACCTGAACGTGCGGCGGCTGTTCAACTTCATCGAAAAGTCGATACTCAACGGCACGAACTGGGCCGTCTTCGAGCCGAACGACTTCCGGCTCTGGGGAACGATGGAGCGCGCCATCAACATGTTCCTGCGGCGGGTGTGGCGCAGCGGCGCGCTGTTCGGCGCGAGCCCGGAACAGGCCTTCTTCGTCAGGTGCAACGAGGAGAACAACCCGTCGGAGAACAGGGACGTCGGCATTCTCACGGTCGACGTCGGGATCGCTCCGGTGAAACCAGCGGAGTTCATCGTCTTCCGGCTGTCGCAATTCTCCGACGGCGCGGGCCTCGAAGAGTAAACCGCACCAGCCGGCGATATAGGCGAGAGGAGAGAAGGCAATGCCTACCGGACAATCGATGGTACCCATCAGCTCCGCACGGTTCCTGCTGTCATCGTCCACCGGGAACGGAAAATGGGCGTTCAGCGAGCTGAGCAACATCAGCATGGAGGTCGAACCGCACGAGTTCATCTTCTGCAACGCGGATGGGTCGATCCAGCACACCAGGCAGTACGGCAAGACCAACCCGCCCAAGGTCACGCTGAAGAAGCCCATGGACGAGGACACGACGCTGTGGGCCTGGCACCTCGCGGCCCAGGCAGGAAGCACCTCCGCGCGGGTGGACTGCTCCCTGATCGCCTACTCGGCCGGCTCGCCCCTGATACCGCCGGGGGCCAAGGACAAGGTATTCGAGTGGCTGCTGGCCAACGCCTGGCCGAGCAAGGTCGAACTGTCCGGGCTGAAGGCGGGTGCGACGGATACCGCCATGCTCACGGTCACACTGCAGTGCGACCTGATCACCGTTCCCGGAACGCCGCCCAACCCGGCCGGCTCCATTCCTGGCGGAGGCGACGGCTGATGACTGACGACGGGGAACGCGGTGGCGGAAAGGGCAGCGAGCGATGATCGGCAGCCCGCCGCATGCCGTAGGGCATCTCTCCGGCCAAAAAAGTGCTGCAGGGCATCCTTCCGGCGAAAAAAGTGCCGTAGGGCATCTCTCCGGCCAAAGAAGCTCGGTATCGGAGGCTGCCGGGCAAGGCACCGGTGGCCAGGCGGCCAGCACCGCGATATTGACCGAGTACCCGTTCGTGCTGCCGCGCGGCTATGTGGACGAGAATGGCAGGCTGCACCGCGAGGGGGTCATGCGGCTCGCCACCGCGCGGGATGAGATCGGCACTCAGTCCGATCACCGGGTCCGGCAGAATCCCGCGTACCTGACCGTGCTCCTGCTTGCCAGGACCGTTACCAGGCTGGGCTCCGTCGTACCGGTGGACGAGTTCGTCATCGAGAACCTCTTCGCCTCGGACCTGGCCTTCCTCAGGGATCTGTACCGGCGGATCAACCAGGAGGGCCACACCGAAGCCGACGTGACCTGCCCGGCCTGCGAGCACCAGTTCACGGTGGACGTGGCCGGTGATGCCTCGGGGGAATCCTGATGTACGTGGCCGACCGTCTCTGGGAGGAGACCGCGTACCTGGCCTACTACCTGCACTGGTCCATGGACGAGATCGTCGATCTCCCCCACCCGGTGCGGACCCGGATGATCGGCGAGGTCGGGAAGATCCACCAGCAGCTCGCCGGGGAACCGGCCGAGCAGGTGTGACCCGCACGACCTCTGCGACCAGGGATGACCAACCCCGGCGACCCCAGAGCAGCCCGTTGCGGGCTGCCCGCCGGGTGCACAGATGTCCCGTCAGGACTGGATGAGGAGTGAGATGCGCTGGCCCTTCGGATTGCCACGGCGGGGCGCCCCGGCAGCCGGGATCGCCCCGGCAGCCGGACGTGGTAGCCCCCGTGGCGAGCGGACGGCCGGGCCAGCACCTGGCGGCACCGGTCCCGCGACGGGCAGTACTGGGCCAGCACCAGGGGGTACCGGGCCAGTGCCCGGGGGTACGCGGGCCTGGCTGAGCGCGCCGCCGCTGTCGCCGGTGGCCTGCGCACCCGCGCCGGTGCTGCATGACGCGTCCCGGCTGCCCTGCGAGCCGGGTAACTGGCCGGCTGTCGCCGCGTCACGCCGGTCTGGCGGCGAGGCTCCGGTGGGACGGGTGAGCGGGCTCGTCACGCCACGGCCGCAGCTGGACGCCGAACTGCCTGCGCTGCGGCACCCGAGTGGGCAGTTGCCCAGGCTCCTGGGTCGGCGGGCAGCGCGGCACCAAGGCGCGGACCATGGGGACACGGCTGCCGAGCCGGGTGGGCTGCTCGATCCGCCGGAAAGGCACCGGATGCTGGCCGCCCGCGAAGGCCAGGCACCCCGGACAGGCTCACTCACCGGCATAACAGAGGACAGCGTCGGCGAGCCTCGCGAGTCCGACCCGCCGTTCCAGGCTTCCGCGTTCGAGCGGCAGATCTCCCTATTCAAGGAGCAGCCGCCGTGGCAGATGGGAAGCCAGCCGCCAGCGGTGGACGACCAGGCTCTGCGGCGGCCGGCCGCCGCTCCGCTGGTGGGGACCAGACCGGGGTTCAGAGCCGCGACACTGCGCGGCGGGCCGCTCGCTCCCCCGGCGTTCCACGGGCACCAGACCGCCGGGGTGGCGTCGCCCGCACCGGCGTCTCCGGTGACGGAACAGCCATCACCACCCCAGTCAGGGCCGCCCGGGCCCGCTGCATCGACCATGCCGCCGGACCCGGAGGGGCCGGAGGCGGGACTAGGCGGTTCTCGTTCGCGCCACCGCGCGACTCTCGGCGAGAGCCGCCGCCTGGGGCTCGGCCGACCTCGCGGAAAACCGCCTATTGACGCGGGGCCGGCCGAGCCCTCCACACCCGGGCCGCAGTCCGATGCTCCCGCCGGCACCGATCCGGCCAGTACCGATCCGGCCAGTACCGGCCCTGGCGGCGCATACCCAGCCAGCTCAGCCCTAGCCAGCTCAGCCCCAGCCAGCGCAACCCCGCCGGGCACCACCCCGCCCAGCACGGCCGCCCAGGTCGCTGAGCCCGCTGCCACGTCCCCGCGCAGCCCGTGGCCCACGACCGGAACTCCGCCCGCAGCCCGTCCCGGAGGCCAGGTCCCGCCCAGCCCGGTCCCGCCGAGCCTGGTCCCGCCCGCCCCCGGCCGGTCCGGCACGGAGCCACCCGGACTGCCGCTGCCGCACGCGAGGCGTGCGGCTGCCACCCGCCGCGACGCAGGACCGGATCATCCGGCAACGCCAGACAGGCCAGCCGCCGCCACGGCGCCACCTGCCCCGCAGACGGCCGGCCCCACCCGGCCCGCAGCCCAGCCGTCCGCACACGACGCGCCCCCAGGAGCAGCACACACCGGCACCAGCCAGCAGACCAGCACATCCGCCGAGCCGGTCCACGCCTACCAGCAGACGGCCCACCCCGGCCAGGAAACGGCCCACCTAGGCCAGGAGACGCCCCGCTCCACCCGAGGGACGGGCTACCCCCACCAAGGGATGGTCCACCCCAGCCAGGAAACGCCCCAGCCAGACCAGGAGATGCCCCACCTCCACCAGGGGATGGCCAACCCAGACCAGGAGACGCCCCACCCAGACCAGGAAACGGCCCACCTCCACCAAGGGATGGCCCACCCCGGCCAGGAAATGGCCGACCCCGGCCAGGAAACAGCTCACCCAGACCAGGAAACGGCCCACCTCCACCAAGAGATGGCCAACCCAGGCCAGGAAACGCCCCACCCCGCCCAAGAGACGGCCCATCAAGACCAAGAAACGCCCCACCCAGGCCAGGAAACGCCCCTGGCCGCCCTCGGGACGGGCTACCCCTACCAGGGGATGGTCCACCCGCGCCAAGGGACAGGCGCGAGCGATCGGCCCGGACCGGAACCGTTCGGCGATTTTCTTTCTCAGGAAAATTCGTCTGAGACAGTACCGGCCGACCCAGCCCAGCCGAGCGCCACGGCGGGCGGTGCACCACCGCCACGACGGCTCGGGCTCGGCGCGCCGATACCCCGCAAGCCGGAACCACCCATTCTGGTCCATCCGCCCGAGCCCGGGGCGGTAGCAGCCACCGGGAGTGCCGGCCCGGCAGTTCCCGGTGTCCCGGCTGGCTCGCCCACCGCCGCCGGGACACCGGCAGGCCTGGGCCCGGAGCCACCGGGCCAGGCCTGGCCAATGGCGCCGCTGGGCGGCCGGGGGCCGAGCGTGACCGTCCCCCGGCCGCTCGGCGGCGCCGTCTACCGGACCCCGGCCCCGCCCCACCCGGGGCCGCCCCACACGACGCCAGCCCAGCGCCAGCCAGGCAGCTACACGCAGTCCGTGCCGCAGGATCTGGCCGGGCGGTTCAGCGCGCTCACCGGGATCGACGTTACCGGGATATCCGTGCACCGTGGGCCGGCCGTGACGCAGCAGGCCAGGGCCTACCAGGCCAGGGCGTTCACCAGGTCCGGCGAGATCTTCCTGCCGGAGGAGGCGGGGTCACTCGACGACAGCGGCACCAGGGGGCTGCTGGCGCACGAGCTGGCCCACGCGGTCCAGCAGCGCATCCTGTCCCCGTCGCTGCCCGACGAGGGTTCGCCGGACGGCCAGGAGCTGGAGCGCGAGGCCAGCCAGGCCGAGCGGTGGTACCTGACCGGCGGCAGCCCGCCGCCACGGCTGGCGCACCTGCCGGTCGCCCTGCTGCTGGCCAGCCACGCCGGCTACCCGGGCCACGCCAGCCAGCCAGGCCACCCGGGCCAGCCCGGCCACGCAGGGCCGCAGCAGAGCTGGACGGCCGGTGACTCGCTCCCGCCGCAGATAGCCGTGTGGCTGGACGCGGTAAAGGAACCGGCCGCCACCGGCGTGCAACGCCAGCCGGAGGATCACGTACTCACAGCGCCAGCACCAGCCACGCAAGAACTCGCCCCGGCACCGGCGACAGGAGCCGGGCTCGCCCCCAGTCCGCCCCCGCCATTCCCGCCGGCCCCCGAGCCGCCCACCAGCAACGAACAGCTCAGCGAGCTCATCGCCAACGCGGCGCGGCTGGCCGAGCTGTGCACCGAACGGCCCGCCAACCTCGACGACCCGGTGTCCCTCGACGAGCTTTCCACCAAGGTGTACCAGCGGCTGCGCGGCATGCTCCGGGCCGAGCTGCTGGTCGACCGTGAGCGGGCGGGCCTGCTCGCCGACATCTGCTAGGAGAGATAATGACCGGCCTTGCCGTTCTCGATGACCTGTTCGGGATGTCGCATCACTTTATTATTGTGATCGACAACCCGACCTATGACCTGGGTTCCTGGCAAAAGGCATCCGGGCTCACGGTTACCTGGGATGTGGCCACCTACCGGGCGGGCGACCAGGGCAACGAATACTGGATATACCCGGGCACCACGAAATACCAGAATATCAAGCTGACCCGGCCGGTCTCGCCCACCTCGAACGTGACCCAGACGTGGCTCGCGGCCACGTCGGCGAACATGATGCCGCTGAGCGGCGCGATTCTGCTGTGCGGGTCGATGGGCATTCCCATCATCACGTGGCGGCTCTATCAGTTCTTCCCGGTGAGCTGGCAGGTCGGTGAGTTCTCGGCGGCCGAGGCGAAAGTGGTGACCGAGACGCTGGAACTCGCGCACACCGGTTTCCTGGACGACCAGTTCGCCAGCAAGGTCCCTGGCGCAATCAAGGGGGCACTGAAATGACGACCATAGGAATGTCCGGCGGCCAGAAGATGCTCAGCACCGTATCGGGCGGCGCGCTTGGCTCCTATCCAGCCTACGGCCTGGCCATGCGTTTCTCGGTCACCGTGGACGGGCTCAGCCTCGGGCTGTGGCGGAGCTGCAAGGGCCTGAACGTCGAACTGAAATACAAGACCATCGAGCAAGGCGGCGCATACATGGGCGATGCAGCGCTGCCGGAGAAGCTGGTCTATGGACGGGTCTCGATGGAGCGGGCGGTCGAGAAGACCAGCTCGCAGGCGCTCCAGGCCTGGCTGAAGGGCTACATCTACCAGTGGTACACCTACCCGCTCAATACGGACGGAACGCCACCCACGACCGACGTGGTCATCACGTTGCTCGATTACCAGCTCAACCAGGTCATGCAATGGACGCTTTCCGAGGCCCGGCCGGTCAAATGGACCGGACCGGGCATGCAGGCGACCGACAACAACGTCGCCATCGAAACGCTCGAATTCGACCATGAAGGCTTCCTGTAAGCGGCCTGGGCGGAGGACCCATGATGCCATCAAGCGCGCCGGTGAAGATCAGCAGCCCGGTCGCACCAGCTACGCCGGCTTATCAGCCGAAAACGCAGAGCCAGGCCATGACCAAGGCCATGCTGTGCCCGACGAACTCGGCCGGCCTGCCAATGGTGGAAGAAGGGGTGAAATTCCAGTTCAACCCCAAGGGCATCAAGGTGACGCACGGCGCGGGCAGCAGCGAGCTGGGCGTGCGGGAAGCCAAAACCAACGACCCGGGGCAGAAACCAGGCGACAGCACGCCGGGAGTCAGCAGCCTTACCTCCCAGCAGGAACTCGAAAAGCAGGGCAAGACCTCGCTGTCGATGGACAGCATCGTCTTCGACGGGGCGGTGAACGTCCAGACCAACTGCGGCATGCTGCTGAACTGGAGCTATCCGCTGTCCCGGTCCATCGTGACGAAAAAAGGAAATCAGGCCAAGCAGATATACCTGCAGGAGCTGGTGTTCGTCTGGGGGGACTTCTCGCTGGGCGAAGAGGCACCCAAGACGATCTCGGTGACCATGACGTCGTGCACCGTCAGCTACGAGCGGTTCAGCCCGACCGGGCTGCCCATCCGGGCCAGCGTCTCGCTGTCGCTGCAGCCGACGTCGTCGAACCCGACCAAGCAGAACCCGACGTCCGGCGGGCTGCCCGACCGGCGGGGGCGGCTGCTGATCAGCGGCGATTCGCTGCCGTCGGTCGCGGTGGCCGAATACGGCAAGCCGGGCGAGTGGCGCACGCTGGCCGAGGCGAACGAGCTCGACGATCCGCTGCGGGTGCGCCCCGGCATGCGGCTCTACCTGCCGGGCCGGGCCGAACTGGCGGGCCGGTCCTGACATGACCACCCCGGACAACGTCTTCACGACCGCCGCCGCGCCGACGGTCCTCGTCGGGCCGGGCGTGGGGCAGCCGCTGAGCGATGACACCGAGCAGATGCTGCTGCGCGCGGTGGTCGACACCAGCCTGCACCTGCCCGGGATGTTCGAGCTGACCTTTCTCGACAGCGACGGCACCCTGCTGTCCACGGCCGGGATCTCGATGGGCACCCGGATCTGCGTCTACGGCTGCGCGGCCGGCTCGGACGCCGACCAGGTGCTCATCGAGGGCGAGGTGACCTGCCTGGAGGCGATCTGCCGCAACCTGAACTGCTACTCGATCGTGCGCGGCTACGACCTGTGCCACCGGATGCAGCGGGCCCGCCGGACCCGCACCTTCCTCAACGCCACCGACTCCGACATCGCCACCCAGATCGCCAAGGCGGCGGGCCTCACCAAGCTCGAGGTCAAGCCGAGCACCGCCGTGCACGCCTTCGTCGGGCAGTGCAACCAGACCGACTGGGACTTCCTCTCCCAGCGGGCCAGGGAGATCGGCTATGACGTCGGGATCAGCGCCGGCACCTTCCGCTTCGGCAAGGCAGCGTCGGTGGCGGCCAGCACGGCGCTGCCGGTCGAGCTGACCTTCCCGGTCAACCTCAGGCGGTTCGCCCCCAGGGTGACCGCGGGAAACATGACGCCCAGCGTCGAGGTGCGGGTGTGGGATCCGCTGCAGGCCAAGATCGTCGGCAACACCAAGGAAACGGCCACCGGCACGGCGGCCTTCGAGGGAACGACCGCGCCGGCGCTGGCCGCCGCGTTCGTCAGCGACACCCCGCCGGCCGCCACGGCCCAGCCGGGCGCTCCGGCGGTGGGCAACCTCGGCCCGGCCCCAGCCAGCACCGCCCAGGTGATCTATGACCGGCCGGTCGCCATCGGGGCGGCCATCGACTCGGCCGTCACCGACGTGGCCGCCAGCCTGGCCGACCAGGTCGCCAGCACGTTCGCCGAGGCCGACGGCGCGGCCAGCGGCGATCCCAGCATCCAGCCCGGCGCGGTGGTGAGCGTCAGCGGGGTTCCCGAGCAGTTCTGCGGGTCGTGGCTGATCACCAATGCCCGCCACGTGTTCGACCTCAGGGAGGCCGGATACACCACCCAGTTCGTGGTCAGCGGCAGGCAGGAACGATCGCTGCTGTCCCTCGCCACGGCCGGCCAGGCCAGGCCCAAGCCGCCGCGGATGCCCGGCGTGTACTGCGGGGTGGTCACCAACAACAACGACCCGCAGCAGACGGGCCAGGTCAAGGTCGCCCTGCCCTGGCTGTCGCCGGACTACGAGACCGACTGGTCGCCGGTCATCCAGTTCGGCGCGGGCAAGCGCAGCGGCGCCCTGTTCCTGCCGGAGGTCGGTGACGAGGTGCTCGTCGCCTTCGAGTTCGGCGACCCGCGCCGCGCCTACGTCCTCGGTGGTGTCGTCAACAGCGGCAGCCAGTACAGCCTGGGCGGCCCGGCTATCAAGGCGACCGGGGAGACCGCCACGGTCGCGCTGCGCGGCTTCGTCTCCGCCGCCGGCAACCAGCTGGTGTTCGGCGACCAGATCCCGCCCGGCGAGGGCAGTCCGCCGCCGAGCGTTTCGACGATCACGCTGGGCACCGGCGACGGCAGCCTGGCGCTGGCCATCGACCAGGTGGCCGGCACGATCACACTGAGCTGCAGCCCCAAGCCGCCGAACAGCAAGGCCGAGCAGGGCACGCTCAGCATCCAGTGCGGACAGGGCGGGACCATCAACGTCGCCGCCGGCCAAGGCGGCACCGTGAACATCGACGGCGGCGCCAACCTCAACCTCAAGGCGCAGAGCTCGATCTCCATTCAGAGCTCCGGCCAGGTTTCGATCAAGGGTTCACAAATCCAGCTCAACTGACGACGTACACCGAGAGGCCCAGATGGAACAGGATTTCACCGGAGCGGGATGGGCCTTCCCCGTGGGAGTGGATTCCAGGGGCGCCATCGCCCTGGCCAGGGGAACGGCGGAGCTGGAGCAATCCATCCAGCTCATCCTCATGACGTATCCGGGCGAACGGCCGATGCGCAACGAGTTCGGCAGCAGGCTGCGTGACTTCGTCTTCGCCGGGGCGACGCTGGAGAACGCGACGGCGATCGAATCCGAAGTGCGGGCGGCACTGCTGCGCTGGGAGCCACGGGTGGACGTGGCCAAGGTCGAGGTCACCCCGGATCCCGGCGAGGTAGGCACGCTCTACATCGACATCCGGTACGTCATCAAGTCGACGAACGACAGCCGCAACCTCGTGTTCCCGTTCTACACGATCCCGGAGCAGGGGGAGGAACGCTGATGCCGCTGCCCGTGCCCAACCTCGATGACCGGCGGTTCCAGGATCTCGTCGACGACGCCAAGCGGCTGGTGCAGCGCCGCTGCCCGGAGTGGACCGACCACAACGTCTCCGACCCCGGCGTGACGCTGATCGAGACGTTCGCCTACATGACCGACCAGCTTCTCTACCGGCTCAACCGGGTGCCGGACCGGATCTACCTGAAGTTCCTCGACCTGATCGGGCTGCGCATGCTGCCGCCCACCCCGGCCAGCGTGCCGGTGACGTTCTGGCTGGCCGCGCCGGCCAGCACGGCGCTGACGATCGCCACCGCCACCCGGGTCGGCACGCTGCGCACCCAGGCGCAGGAGGCCGTCGAGTTCGCGACCGTGGACGAGCTGGTGCTGCCGCCGCGCCGGCTGCTGCTGGTACGCACGACCGCCACCCCGGCCGGCGACGATGACGAGCCGCAGCCGGACACCGCCGACCGGACACCGATGCTTATCGCGGGCACGCCGTTCCCGGTGTTCGGCGACACGCCGGTCACCGGCGACGCGCTGTTCATCGGGCTCGACGACCCGGCGCCCCGGTGCGCCATCCGGATCGACTTCGACGGCCGGGTGGAGGGCATCGGGGTCAACCCCGAGCGCCCGCCGCTGGTGTGGGAGGCCTGGACCGGCGACGGCGAATGGACCGCCTGCGAGGTCACGCTGGACGAGACCGGCGGCTTCAACCGGTCCGGCTCGGTGATCGTGCACGTGCCCGCCGATCACGAGGTGAGCGTCGTGGAGGGCGACCGGGCGGGCTGGCTGCGGGCCAGGATCACCGAACCCGAGGAGGGCCAGCCGCCGTACACCAGCTCGCCGGTGCTGCACGCCCTCAGCGTGTGCACCGTCGGCGGCACCACGCTCACCGTGCACGGCGAGGTGGTGGAGCGCGAGGAGCTCGGCGTGTCAGAGGGCGTGCCCGGCCTGACCCTGCGGCTGTCCCGCTCCCCCGTCCTGGCCGGGGCCGGTCACCTGGTGGTCGAGGTCAGCACCGACGAGGGCTGGCAGGCCTGGACCCAGGTGGACGACTTCGCCGACAGCGGCCCGCAGGACCGGCATTTCGTCCTGGACGCCTACCCCGGCCTGGTGGTCTTCGGCCCGGCCGTGCGCGAGCCGGGCGGATCGCTGCGGCAGTACGGCGCGGTGCCGCCAGCCGGGGCCGCCATCCGGATCCGCAAGTACGCGACCGGCGGCGGCCGGATCGGCAACGTCACCACCGGCGCCGTCAGGACGCTCAAGTCGTCGGTGCCGTTCGTCGCCTCGGTGGAGAACCTGCACCCGGCGCAGGGCGGCGTGGACGGCGAGACGCTGGAGGAGGCCAAGGCGCGCGGGCCGCTGCTGCTGCGCAGCCGTGGCCGGGCGGTGACCGCGGAGGACTACGAGGCGCTGACCAAGCAGGCCGCCCCTGAGATCGCCCGGGTGCGCTGCGTCCCCGCCGGGGAGGGCGCCTCGGCGGCCGGCGCGGTGCGGGTGCTCATCGTGCCGTCGGCCGCCAGCGAGGACGGCCGGATCCGGTTCGAGAACCTGCTGCCCGCGGAGAAGACGCTGACCACCATCGCGCAGGCACTGGAGGACGTGCGGATCGTCGGCACCCGGGTGAGCATCGAGCCACCGCTGTACCGGGGGATCACGGTCGTGGCCCGGCTGGTGGCCAGGCCCCGGGTGAACACCGAACGCCTGCGCACCGACGCGCTGCGATCCCTTTACGCCTTCCTCAGCCCGCTGGCCGGCGGCGGGCCGGACGGGGACGGCTGGCCGTTCGGCCGCCCGGTCCAGTCCGGCGAGATATTCGGCCTGCTGCAGCGGGTGCAGGGCGTCGACGTGGTCGAGGACGTGCGGATCTTCTCGGCCGACCCGGTCACCGGCAAACGCGGCGCGCAGGCGCCCCGGATCAATCTCGAAGCCGGCAGCCTGGTCTTCTCCTACGACCATCAGATCCGCGTCGAGGAGCACTGATGCGCGGCACCGTCACCGGGCTCGGCACACCCTACCCACTGCACACGCTCATGCCAGCGGTGTACCAGGAGGACTCGTTCACGCCGCGGTTCACCGCCGCGATCGACGAGGTGCTCGCCCCGGTCGTATCCACACTCGACTGCCTCGGCACCTACCTGGATCCGATGCTCGCCCCTGACGACTTCCTGCGCTGGGTGTCGAGCTGGTTCGGCGAGGTCATCGACGAGAACTGGCCGCCGCAGCGGCGGCGCAGGTTCGTCATGGAGGCCGTCGAGATCTTCCGCACCCGCGGCACGGTCGCCGGGCTGATCAGGGAGCTGGAACTCGCCACCGGCGGCCGGGCCGAGATCGCCGAGAGCGGCGGCGTGTCCTGGTCGCTGAGGCCGGGCGCCGAGCTGCCCGGCGAGGACGTGCCGCGGCTGGCGGTGCGCATCGTGGTCGACGACCTCTCCACGGTGAGCGAAACGGCACTGGAAGCCCTCATCAGGGCGGCGAAGCCCGCCTACCTCGTGCACCGGCTGGAGGTGCTCAGCTCATGATCGTCTGCCGCAAGTGCGGATCCCATAACGGGGACGCGGACGCGTTCTGCGGGTCCTGCGGAAGCTTCCTCGAGTTCACCGGGGAGAAGGTCGCCCCGAAGATCTCCGAGGAGTTCGTCCAGCAGGCCGAACAGGAAGCCGCGGCGCCGCCAGCGCCGAAGCAGAGCCTGATGGCACGCCTGCAGGGTGCCGTCTTCTCCGCGATCACGGTCGTGCCCGAGGGGTCTGCGGCCGCCGGCGCCAAGCCGGGTCCCGGCGGACCCGGCGCCAGGCCGGGCGCCGGGCCGCCGGGTGCGCCACCTGGACCACCGCGGCCGGGGGGAGGTCCCCCGCCGCCACCGCCAGCCCCGCGTGGAGCCGCACCCCCGCCACCGGCTCCGCGCGGGGCTGCCCCCCCGCCACCACCGGGCCGCGGCGCACCACCACCGCCGCCGCCCCCTGGCCCCGGCGGCGGTCCGCCGCCACCACCGCCCGGCCTGCCCAGGGCCGCCGCACCGCCACCACCTCCCGCGCCGGGTGGCCCGCCGCCACCACCGCCTGCCCCCGGCGGCGGTCCCCCGCCGCCGCCCGGCCCGCCCAAAGCCGCCGCACCGCCACCACCACCCGCGCCGGGTGGCCCGCCGCCGCCCGGCCCGCCCGGGGCCGTCGCGCCACCACCACCGCTGGCCCCGGCCGCCACACCGGCCGATCTGGTCGCGCCCATCAAGCCCGCACCGGTCAAGCTGCCCGACGCCGTGGCGGCAGCCACCGAGGCGTCCGCCAAGCCGGCCGCCGACGGTGCCGGCAGGCTGCAGGAACGCACGCCGGAGGCGGCCCGCACCCGCGCGGCCGCGGTGACCAAGACCAAGCCGACGCACCGGCTGCGCCCCGGCGACCTGATCTGCGGCCAGTGCGGCGAGGGCAACCCGCCGGCCCGCAAGTTCTGTAGCCGCTGCGGCACCTCGCTGACCGAGGCCGTCCCCGCCCACGTGCCCTGGTGGCGGCGGCTGAAGTTCAAGCGCGGGCCCCGGGTGACCGCGGTCCCGGCCGCGGGCGCCCCCGGCCGGCCGTCGTCAGGGCGCGACGCGAAGCTCTCGATGCGCAAGCTGTACCGCAAGGGACGGCTGGTCGTCGGCGCGCTCGTCCTGGTGGCCGGCCTGATCTACGGTGCCTACCCGCCCTTCAGGAACCTGATCAACAGCAAGGTGACCTCGGTCAAGAGCAAGGTGACCAATTCGGTCGACGTCCACTTCGTCCCGATCCACGCCGTGACGGTGAAGGCCAACAGCCAGGCAAAGGGGCATCCGGGCGCGCTGGCCGTGGACAGCTTCACCAACACCTACTGGCTGGCGCCCTTCTCCTACACCGACTACCCGACCCTGACCCTGACGTTCACCCATCCGGTGACGCTGACCCGCATGATCATCTCCCTCGGGGCGAGCGGCAACTACCTGGTGGACAGCAGGCCGGAGCTGCTCGTGCTGCTGTTCTCCAACGATGAGTCGTTCACGCTCAATCCGCAGGACTCGCCCAAGGCGCAGACCCTGAACATCCACAGCGCAACGGAGATCAAGAGCGTCAAGATCGAGGTGGAGGGCATTTACCCGGGAAGCAACCGCGCCGAAGTCGCGATCAGCGATATCGAGCTATTCGGGGTCGGCTGACTCCCGGTATTACCACGGCTCCTGGGGGGCGGGCGGCACCCCGCCCCCCAGGAGCGTTAGGCAAATTCGCGCTGACCGATCCGGTATCGCCCGTAATTTTCCGTTGCCCAAAAGATTTAAAATTTTTTATAACGGAAACGGTGCTTATCGACCTTCCGCGGACACCGCGGCTATCGGGGGGTTGCTCTGACCGCTAGCCGGACTTGACGGTTTCGTTGGTGGTGACGAACTGGGCGGTGCCCGTCTTGACGAGGTCCGCGTCAGGGACCGGGCCGGCCGGGGTGGTCTGGGTGGCCGGGACCTCCACCGTGAACAGCGCGGTGAACTGCTCCCCCTTGATGAGGACCACCTTCCCGTTCTTGGCGATCACGGTCTGGTTGCTGGGCAGCAGGGTGAGGGTGAGCTTCCCGGTGCCCGGATTGGTGAACGGCGGCGCGGTGTAGGGCAGCGGTTCTTTGAGTTCGGCCGGCAACTCGTCGCCCAGCAGGCAAGCCGGGGTGCCATTCACGGTCAGGTTGGTGCTCGACCCGGTCAGTGGCACCGGCGCCTCGAGCATCGGGACGACCGTGGGCGGAGGAATTGTCACCTGGAGCATGTCGCCGGTCTTGATAATAAAGTCAGGCATGCCAATACCTCCCCTTTGCTAAGAGCTTAGGCATAATCATGGGGTTAGCATCGGCCGGCGGGCGGACGATTAGGGTCCTGGCTGGCGGCTACTGCCCGATAATGAGCGGTATGGACGATGACGGGGATGCTCCCGCGCTGACCGTGCAGGCCCGGCGGCTGCGGGCGGCGCGCGGGGTGACGGTCGCCGAGCGGGTGGATCTGTCCGCGCAGACCGGTGACGTGGTCGCCGTCGAGGGGGTCAACGGGTCGGGCAAGAGCACGCTGCTGGCAGCGGCCGCGGGCCTGCTGCCATCCGGCCGGGGCAGCCGGCGCCCATGCACCGTCGGGTATGCGCCGGAGCGGGCCGACGCGACCACCCGGCTGTCGCTGCGTCCCTGGCTGGTCGGCCTGGCCAGGACGGCCGGGCTGTCCCGGGCCGAATCCGTGCGGCAGGCGGACGACCTGATCGTCCGGATGGGGCTGACCGAGGCGGCCACCCGGCCGCTGCGGGCGCTGTCGCGGGGCAACATGCAGCGGGCGCTGGTTGCCCAGGCGCTGGTCGGGCCGCCGGAGCTGGTGGTGCTCGACGAGCCGTCCGGCGGGCTGGACGCCGATGGGGTGGACCGGCTGGCCACCGAGATCGAGCGGGCGGCCCGCCAGGCCTGCGTGGTGCTGGTCGCCAGGCACCCCACCGCCAAGGTGCCGCTGCCACCCGGGCCGGCCTGGCGGATCGGCGGCGGCGCGGTCGAGGTGGCCGACCGGCCGGTGACGGCGCCCGTGACGGCGTCCACGGCGGCGTCCATGGAGGTGGAGACCGGCGACGGCCAGGTGCGCCGGGTCAGCGAGGCCGAGCTGCCGGGCGTGCTGCGGACAGCGCTCGACGCCGGGATCGGGGTCCGCCGGGTCCAGCAGGTCCAGGCGGCTGCGGCCGAGGCCGGCCCGGTGGCCGAGGCCGGCCCGGTGGCCGGGACACCGCGGACCGGGACACCGGGGACCGGGACACCGGGGACCGGGACACCGGGGACCGGGACACCGGGGACCTGGACACCGGAGACCGGGACACCGGAGGCCGGGACGCCGGAGGCCGGGACGCCGGGGACCGGGCGGGACGGGCCACAGCGCTCGGGTGGCACGCTCCGGCTGCTGAACGGCGCGGCGCACCGGGCCCACCTGCTGACCGTGGCCCAGTGGTTCGCCGCGCCCACGCTGCTGTTCCTGTTCCTGCTGGCCGCGATCTACTCGGCCAAGTCATCCCCGCCGACACCGCCGCTGGCCGGCCCCGCGTTCACCGCCGTCGCGCTGACCATGGTGATGACGTGGCTGGGTGTGCTCGCCCAGCTAGTGGACGGGCGGGTGGTCGCCCGCGCGTTCGGCGCGCACGTGGGCGGCCCCGGCCGGGCGCATCTGGCGGGCACCCTGGCCGCGGTGCCGTTCGGCCTGGTTGCCACGGCGCTGGCCGTGATCTGGCCGGCCCTGAGCGGCCAGACCGGCGACTGGGCCTCGGCCGGCTTCCTGGCCCAGGTCGCCGGGCTGCACCTGGCCGCGGTTCTGTTCGGCATCGGCGTGGCGTCGGTGCTGGTGCCGCCGCTGGTGCAGACGACGGGCTGGCGGGTGCTGCTGGGCGCGGCGCTGTACGTCGCGCTGGTGCTCCTCCCTGACAGCCCGATGCGGCCACTGCTCAAGCTCAGCGTCGGCACCGCGACCAGCACCGGCACGGTGATGCTGGCCGCACTGCTGCTGGCCGGTATCGGCGCGGCTGTCATCGCGATCACCACGTTCCTGGCCGCCCGGCTGCCCTGAGGCAGGCTGAGCCGCCCGGGTGCGCCTTTTACCCCGCCTGGGTGCGGAATCGGGCAGCGTCACGTGCGCGGCTCACGTTGCGTTAAGGAACGCTTCGATAACGCCGCGCCCGGTAACCTCGCCAGGTGATGCCGATGCATGAGCGCAGCTCCCTGACTGCTTCGGGTTCCGGCGTCTGGTATCGCCGGAACCGGGCCGGGGCTTCGGCCCTGACCGTACTCGCCGGGATCCTCCTGTTCTGCGCGGGCACGACGGCGGCGGCGCTTGCCGCGGCCGATTCCGCCGCTGGGGCCACCTCGTCGCAGGTATGCCAGACGCTGCCCAGCAGCCCGCTGGGCGGGCTGCACCTAGCGCCGCTCAGGCTGGTCAGATCGGTCCTGCATAAGCTGGACCGGGCTCTGGGCGCCTCTCCTTCTCCTTCCCCTTCACCCACGCCCGGGCCCGTGCAGCTGTGCATCAGCGTTCAGGCGGTGACCGGCACAGCGCAGCCGGGCCAGGTGGCCGCATACCGGATCCGGGTCTGGCCGTCCGGCGGGGCGGTGGGCAACGTGACCGTGCAGGCCTCGCTCACCACCGGCCGTGCGTCGCCGCCGTTCCGCGCGCCCACCTTCAACTTCTGCGGCAACGGGGACGGCACCGCCACCTGCGCGGTGGGGACGATGCAACCGCCTCAGGCCAGCGACCTGCAGGTGCAGGCCGCCGTGCCATCCGCCGCGCCAGCCGGTGACTCGGCCACGCTGACCGCGACCGTGACCGGCGCGGCCAGCCAGGCGGGCAAGCCCGGCCAGGCCACCACGGCGGCCACGGTGAGCATCGTCGCGGCGCCGCCGACCAGTAGGCGGCCGGCGCCCACCCACAGCCATTCCAGCTCATCGGGGCACGGCAAGCAGCATGGTTCCACCGGAGGTGGCGGCACCGGCCTGCAGCCCGTCAGCCTGCCGTCGCTGAGCAGCCCCAGCGGCTCCACCACGGCGGGCGACCCGGCCATCGAGTTCCCGGCGATCACCCCCGTGCCGGACCCCGCGCCGGTCCAGCCGTCCCGCAGCGCCAAGGCGACGCACGGTCCGTACCGTGCGTCGGAGGCCGCGAACATCGTGCCGCTGAACGCGGGAGAGCTCGGCGGCCAGGTCGCCGGCCTGATCGTGCTGGTGCTCGGCGTCGCCCTGGTCCTGATGCGGGTGTCAGTGCGCGGGCCAGCCCAGCCGCGAGACGACCAGCGGGCTGACGGGAGTTAGGGCAGCCGGGCGGCGATGCCGTCGAGCACGCAGTCCAGGCCGAACTCGAACCTGGCGTCCCTGGTCTCGGGGGCGTCGGGGTCGATGTCCTCGTCGAAGATCCGCAGGAAGTGCGGGAAGCGGCCGCTCGCCCGCAGCCAGTCCACGCGGGCGGCCATGGCCTCGCGCAGCTCCGCCGCCGTCATCCGGCCCTTCAGCTCCTCGTCTCGCCGTTCCACCCCGCTCTCCCGGAACTCGCGCAGGACGGCGCCCATGACGTAGGTGCCGATCGTGCCCAGCACGTTGATCATCGTCTCGGTGTCCAGCTCGAGCTTGTCGATGACGCTCATGGAGCGTTCCAGGTTCCGCAGCGTGTTCGGCCCGAGCGGTGGGCGGCCGCCGATGAAATCCATCAGCCACTGGTGCCGGTGCAGCACCGCGCGCTGGGTGAGGGCGATCGCCCGCAGGTCGGTCCGCCAGTCTCCGGTCGGCGCGGGGAACTCCTGCTCCGCCTCGACCGCGTCGAGCATGAAGTCGAGCAGTTCGTTCTTGGACGCGACATGCCAGTAGAGCGACATCGCGCCGGCGTTCAGCTCGCGGGCGATCCGCCGCATGCTGATCGCCCCGGATCCCTCGGTATCGGCCACCTTGATGGCGGCGGCGACGATCTCGCGGCGGGACAGCAGGCTGACCCGGCGGGGAGTCTTGCCGCCCCGGTCCTGCCGGTGCTGGATCCGCTGGCTGATCTGCTGCTCCCGGCCCGCCTGCCCGGTGGGACGGCGGCCGGGCTGACGGCCGTTGAACAGCGACCACAGATCGTCGTCGTCCGGCGCGTCTTGCCCTTCGGGTAGCGCTTCTTGTGGCCTCTCGCCTGGCGTTTCGTCCGCCACGGGTCTTCCCCTCTCACCGGGGCTGCCATCGAGCAGAAACGTATATGAGTTAGCCTGCTCGTACATCGTACTGCTACGGTACACCGTACGAACTAGTACGGCGTACGAGATACCCATCCAACCGAGGGGAGCGGACGTGGCACAGGACGATGGCCTGGCCATCGAGGCGGCAGGCCTGGCCAAGCGGTTCGGCAAGACCAGCGCGCTGGCCGGGCTGGACCTGCGGGTTCCGCGGGGAACCGTCTTCGGGCTTCTGGGGCCCAACGGCGCGGGCAAGCCCGTTACCGGATTGTGACGATTCTTAGCTCAGTGCCTGTTGCCCGCACGAGCGGTCACCCGCGTGCCTGGTTGAGCACTACGCGCTGGCCTTCCTGGCTGACGAGCAGGCGGAAGTGCTCCAGGCCGGGCTGACCGGCTGAGAGCCAGGCACGGTAGGCCGTCTCCAGTTCATCCCACAGCCGTCTGTGCCCGTACTGGGTGACGGTATGCCTGCCGTCCGGCTGCGAGTCACACGCTGCCCACGATTGGGCCGGGCGGCCGGCCTCGGCCAGGTGGAGTGACAGTGACCCGTCGTCGTCGGGCCAGACGGCGCACACCAGGCCAGGGATTTGCGTCAAGGCCACGTGCCGCTCGCCCCAGTGCTGTGCGATGTCATGCGGGTCGAGGCTGGTGGTGGTGACATCAGCGTCGTCGGTGTGGTGCGGCTGCCACAAGATGGTGCCCGTTCGCTGTGAGCGGGCGGCCATGTAAGTGGCCGGACCGTGAAACGTGCCCACCGCTGATCCGTCGCCGCCCGCGGTCAGGCGAACCTTGTAGCCTTGCCAGCCGGCGGGCCGCCAGGGCAGGACAGCGACACCGCCGGGCAGTAGCTGCTCGATCCAGGCGTAGGGGATCGTGGTGATGCCGCAGGTGACATGGAGCCGGTCGAACGTTCCCCCTGGGCAGCCGCGCAGGCCGTCCGCTTCGATGATCGTAGGTGCGTACCCTGCCGCCGCCAGGTTTTCGCGGGCGGTCCTGGCCAGGTCCGGGTCGATTTCAAGGGAGGTCACGTTGTGCTGGCCGACGCGCTCGGACAACAGCGCGGCGGTCCACCCGGTACCGGTGCCGATCTCCAGCACGCGGTCGTCGGGGCGTGCGCCGAGCAGGTGGAGGAAGGGCAGCACGACGCACGGCGCGGACAGGGCGCAGGAGGGTGCTCCCTGTCCGCTGGCCGGGTCGGCGGCTCCGTCCTCGCGCTGGGTCACGATCGCCATATCGTCATAGACGGCGGTCCACCAGTCGGCGGGGTCGGCATCGCGGTCGATGGGGCGTTCGGGCGGGCCGTCTGCCTCGCCGGCCTGCGCGTAGGCGCGGGGTGGGGCGAACAGGTGGCGAGGCACCGCGTGCAGGACCGGCCGCCAGGACTGATCGGTGAGATAACCGCTGGTGGTCATCCGGTCGGCCAGCGCCTCGATCCGGGCGCTGACATCGGTCACCGTGGGCATGTGTCTCCTGCCA
>DASXMU010000288.1:0-7721 GCA_036495485.1 Streptosporangiaceae bacterium | reverse complement strand
TGCTAAGGGCAGGTTACTCACGTGTTACTCACCCGTTCGCCGCTCGAGTACCCCGAAGGGCCTTTCCGCTCGACTTGCATGTGTGAAGCACGCCGCCAGCGTTCGTCCTGAGCCAGGATCAAACTCTCCGTAGATGTCTATTGCAACCACACGGAAAACCGTGTGGGATGCTGACTTTGGAGTGCCCCGGACTAGCCGGAGCGATCTTGGCAAATCATCACGAGAATCGCAGCCAAAATGGCCTTGAATCCCCATTGACGAGGTTTGTGCTTAATGCACTGGCTTTTAGCACGCTGTTGAGTTCTCAAGGTACGGACGCACACCTTTGAAGGACTCTCATCCTTCTCTGGGGCAACCCTGCTAACTTACCAGCCGTTCGGGGCTCAGTCAAATCGTTTGGCTGAGCTTTTCCTTCGGGCTGTCCCCCCAGCATATCCCGGTCTGGGACCGGGCATCACCAGTTCGAGCAAGCCAGCCGTTCACGGTCTGAAACGGTGTGACGACACGGCGTACTCTACTGATTACACTGGGTGGTCCCCGGGTCTCGATTCGCTTGGGGCGATCCGCTCTCCCCGGGGCAGGTTGAACATTAGCAGTCCTGCGCCAGTCGTCAAATCGAACGAGGGGCCCCGGCAGGTTCACCGGTCCTTACCTCTACCCCGCCGATGGTGCGCTTACCCCTCCTGAGCACCAGAAATCTCCCACACAGGAGGTCACTGGTGGCCGGAATGTCGCTTTCGTTCGTCACCTTTCTGTTATTCAAGTACGCGCCACCCTCGGCAATCGCCCGCCTGGCGGCCGACCGGCTGGCCACGATCCCGGCCCGCGCCATCAGCTCACTGACCGGCGGTATCTCCACTTCGCCAGGCGTGGACCCTGCCTCGGGTGAGCCGTTCCCGCCGATCTGGACCACGGTCGACGGCACCTCGGCCAGCGCGGCTGTGAGCGTTGTCTCATCGAGTGTGCCGAGGTCGCCCTGGCCGAACAGCGCCCGGCTGGCGGCGGCTACCTTCTCGTACTCGTCCGCCCCGTGGACCAGCGCCGTCACGTCCTGCGCCAGCACCCGCTGCGCCTCCCGCGCGGCGGGCCGCTCCGCCGTCACCCGCTCCAGTTCGGCGATCTCCTCCCTGGTGCGGAACGTGAAGACCTTGAGCAGGCTGATGACCTCCGCGTCCGTCCGGTTGATCCAGAATTGGTAGAACGCGTACGGGCTCATCAGGTCCGGGCTGATCCAGATCGCCCCGTCCTCGGTCTTCCCGTACTTCGTCCCATCCGGTTTCGTGATCAGCGGGGTCGCCAGCGCGTGCACGGCCGTGCCCTCCACCCGCCGGATCAGATCCACCCCGGCGACCAGGTTGCCCCACTGATCGCTGCCGCCCACCTGGAGCGTGCAGCCATGCCGCCGGTGCAGCTCCAGGTAGTCCATGGCCTGAAGCAACTGGTAGCTGAACTCGGTGTAGCTGATCCCGCCGCCTTCGAGCCTGGCTTTCACCGACTCCCTGGCGAGCATCTGGTTGACCGGGAAGTGCTTGCCGATGTCCCGCAGGAATTCGAGCACCGGCAGCTCCCGGGTCCAGTCCAGGTTGCTGACCAGCAGCGCACCGGCCGGGCCCGGGGCGAAATCGAGAATCCTGGCCACCTCGGTTTTGAGCCGGCCGGTCCAGTCCGCCACGACCTCACGCGGGTTCAGCACCCGCTCGGCCGACTTGCCGCTCGGATCCCCGATCAGGCCGGTCGCCCCGCCCACCAGGCCGATCGGCCGGTGGCCCGCGAGCTGCAGGCGGCGCAGGGTAAGCAGCTGGACCAGGTTCCCGATGTGCATGCCGGGAGCGGTCGGGTCGAAGCCGATGTAGACGGTGGCCTGACCCGACGTGAGCGCCTTGCGCAGCTCGCCGGGATCGGTGGATAGCGCGAGCAGGCCCCGCCAGCTCAGCTCGTCGATGATGTCCGTCACTGCTCCCTCTCCCTGGCCATGCCACGTTTCCAACTGCCACGATCGTGAAAATTTTCTTTTTTGTATAACGGAAAATTCTGCGCCACTACGTATCGCCATGACTCACCGGACAGGGTAGCGGCCTGGTCACAGCCGAGCCGAGAGGTTTACCTGCCGGGCGCCGCAGAAGAACGGGCTGGCTGGACAGTACGCGCGGCTGTCATGCTGGCGACGTGCCGCCTCGAATCGGTTATGCCGCCGGCCGCGCGGGCGCCGGGCTCGCCTGGGCGGCTGCCGTGATCGTTGTCACCGTCGCCGCCGTCACCAGCTCCACGGCGGGTGTGTTCGCCGCGTTCGCGGCTGGCGCCTGGCGCGGCATCGTGGTTCTGCTCTGCTGCTACGTCGCGGCCATCGTGATTCACGAGCTCGGCCACCTGTGCGCGGCACGGCTGCTGGGGGTGCCCGTGACGGGTGTCTATCTCGGTGGGCCACCAGCACTGGTGACCGTGCGGCTCGGCGGCGTCCGGCTGGGCCTCGGGCTCCTGCCCCGTGGCCGGGTTACCCACAGGGTGCCCCCATCGGCGGGCCGCCGGGCGCTGATCATCGCAGCGGGGCCGCTGGCCAACCTGGTGACGGCGGCACTGGCGCTGCCCCTGCCGCTCCCCCGCTGGGTGAGCTGGCCGATCGCGTTGACCTGGGCGGGCCTGGGGCTGGCGAGCCTGATCCCACGCCGCCCCGAAGGCGAACGGCTCTCGGACGGCTCTGTGCTCATGACGATCCCTGGCCAGCGCCGGGCAGCAGTGGATCTGCGCCGCCTGCTCGCAACGCCAGGCTGGACGGAGCGGCCAGACGCCACCGACCGCCTGCTGACCGCGTTCTGGCGGCAGGTCCCCGAGGCCAGGCACCGGTTCGCTCCGCTCGCGGTCCTGCTGAAAAGGAACGGGCGAATCGATGACCTGCTGAAACTCCACGCCGTGGACTTCCGCCTCGCGGACAGTCCTGATGGCTGCACGGTCACGGCGATCCACGTGCTGGAGTGGATGGTCGTCACCCTGCCCAGGCTCGGCCGGCCGGTCATCGACCTCGCCGCCCGGCGGCTGGAATGGGCGGCCGACCACGCCAGCCCCCGATCGCGGGCGGCGATCGAGCACTCGCTGGCGGTCGCCCGGATCCGCCAGGGCAGGCTCGCCGAGGTGGAGGAACTCTGCGCGGGCACCCTGGCGGCCGAGATGCCGGCCCGGGAACGAGCTACCGTGCTGGCCACCGTGGCGATGGCCCGGCACCTGCTCGGCCAGGACAGCCAGCAGCCCATGGCCGAGGCGCTCGCCCTGGATCCAGCCGCGGAACTGGTCAGGGAAGCCCGCCAGGTGCTCAGCCGCCCGCCACTCGGCACGCAAACCCCCACACCAGCCTGACCGAAGGCCTGCCGCACAGTCCCGCCCGCGGCCCAGCGGCTACCGGCGCCGTGGCGCGTGCGCGCGGTAGGCCGACACCGTCGGCTCCCCGGCCAGCCAGAACCGCCAGGGCACGGTGGCGGCGCTGCTGACCCCGACTCTGGGCCCGGTGCGGACGGCGCCGGGCGGCGCGGACGTCCCGGCACGGATCCGCAGCACCGATCCCCCGTCGCATACGTCCGCGCCGTTCAGCGAGCGGTCGATGCCGAGCGCCTGGCACAGCCGGGCCGGGCCACGGGCGAGATCCCGGTCGGGCAGCCCGGCGGTTCCGGCTCGCCGGGCCGCGCCGCGCCGGGATCGGGCCAGCTCTGCTCCTGCCACCACCGCACCGGCCCGCAGCAGAACGGCCGACGCCGTTCCCGCGGGCAGGCAGACGAGGTTCACACAGAAGTGCATCCCGTAGGTGAAGTAAACGTAGGCATGACCGGGCGGGCCGAACATCACCTCCGTGCGGGCGGTCAGCCCCCGGTAGGCGTGCGATGCGGAATCCGCCTGGCCGGCATACGCCTCGACCTCGGTGAGCGCGACGGCGACCAGGCCATCCGGCGACCAGGATTCGAGCAGGCAGCCGAGCACCGCCGGGGCGACCTCCTGGGCGGGCCCGGCGAAGAACTCACGGGGCAGCAACTGCGCGCCAGCGGCCGCCGGGTCAGGCGCCACCTCCGCCAGCGGGGCAGCCAGCGCGGACCGGTCCGGGGGCAACGGAGCCACTGTGGGGTTACCGCCCGCCCCAGGCGGCATCCTGATCGACCTGGGCGCGCAGCGCGGCGAGCTGCTCGCCGACCCGTGCCCCGGCCGTGCCGCCGGCCGAGTCGCGGGCGGCGATCGCCCCGGCGGCCGACAGCACCTCCCGCACATCGGGGGTGAGGTGCGGCGACACGTGGGCCAGGTCGGCATCGCTCACCTGGTCGAAATCCAGCTCGTGCACCTGGCACCAGACGACCAGGTGGCCGACGATCTCGTGCGCCTCACGGAACGGCACGCCGCGCCGCACCAGCAGCTCGGCGAGATCCGTGGCCAGGGCAAAGCCCGAGGTCGCGGTCGCCTCGAGCCGCTCGGTGTGCACCCGCAGCGTGGAGATGAGCCCGGCCACGGCCGGCAGCACCAGCAGCAGGGTGTCGACGGCGTCGAACACCGGCTCCTTGTCCTCCTGCAGGTCCCGGTTGTAGGCCAGTGGCAGGCCTTTCAGCGTGACCAGCAGCCCGGTGAGGCCGCCGATCAGCCGGCCCGCCTTGCCCCGGGCCAGCTCGGCCACGTCCGGGTTCTTCTTCTGCGGCATGATCGACGATCCGGTCGCATAGGCGTCGTCGATCTCGGTCCAGCCGAACTCCTGCGACGACCAGAGCACGATCTCCTCGCCCAGCCGGGACAGGTGCACCCCGGTCAGGGCCGCGGCGAAGCAGAACTCCGCCGCGAAATCCCGGTCGCTCACCGCGTCCATCGAGTTCGCGGCCGGCCGGGTGAAGCCCAGCTCGGCGGCCACGCTGCCGGCGTCGAGCCCTAGCGAGGACCCGGCCAGCGCCCCGGCGCCCAGCGGGCACACCGCCGCCCGAACGTCCCAGTCGCGCAGCCTGCTGGTGTCCCTGGCCAGCGCCTGGGCATGCGCCAGCAACTGGTGGCTGAACAGCACCGGCTGGGCGTGCTGCAGATGCGTCATCCCCGGCGCGTGGACGCCGGTGAGCCGCTCCGCCTGGTCGATCAGCGCGGTCTGCAGCTCGGCGATCCGGCACACCAGCAGCCGGACGTGGTCGCGCAGGTACAGCCGCAGGTCGGTGGCGACCTGGTCGTTGCGGCTGCGGCCGGCCCGCAGCTTGCCGCCGAGCGTGCCGAGCCGCTCCAGCAGCCCGCGTTCGAGCGCGGTGTGCACGTCCTCGTCGGCCACGGCGGGCCGGAACCGGCCCTGCTGGCAAGCGGTCGCCAGGTCGTCCAGGGCGGCCAGCATCCGGTCCAGTTCGCCGGCGGTGAGCAGGCCGGCCTTGTGCAGCACCCGGGCGTGCGCGCGCGAGGCGAGCAGGTCATAGGGTGCCAGCCGCCAGTCGAACTGCACGCTCACCGAGAGCCTGGCGAGCGCCTCGGCGGGACCTGACTCGAACCGGCCGCCCCACAGCCGGGTTGGCGGCGCGGGCTCGTCGTTTCCCACCAGGCTCCCTCCGCGGTTGGGCACGGCTTATACGAAAGTCACGTTATGCAAATTAATTGCCTGGTGACCGTGCCGCTCACCTGGCCCGATCACTCGCGCGGACCTCAGGGGGCCTGCACTCGCGATGCGGTTTGCATAACGCTCCGGTGCCGATCCGGCGGTCCCGGACCGCGGCGATCTTGCTCGGCAGGCCCCACAGCTCGATGAAGCCCTTGGCCAGGGCCTGGTCGAACTCGTCGCCTGTGTCGTACGTGGCCAGCTTGTAATCGTAGAGCGAGGCCGGGCTGCGCCGCCCGGTAACGACCGCTCTGCCGCCGTGCAGCTTGACCCGCACGTCGCCGGTCACATTCCTGGACGCCGAGGTCATGAAGGCGTCGAGCGCGTTCTTGAGCGGGGAGAACCACAGCCCGTCGTAGACCAGCTCGGTCCAGCGCTGTTCCGCCAGCCGCTTGAACCTGGCCAGGTCGCGCTCCAGGCACACGTTCTCCAGCGCCTGATGCGCGGCGATCAGCGTCATCGCGCCCGGTGCCTCGTAGATCTCCCGGCTCTTGATCCCGACCAGCCGGTCTTCCACCAGGTCGATCCGGCCGACGCCGTGCGCTCCCGCCCGCACGTTCAGCTCCGCGATGATCTCCCAGGGTGCCTTGGCCGTTCCGTCGACGGCGACGGGCAGCCCGTCGGTGAAGCTCAGCACCAGCTCGTCGGGGTCGCGCGGTACCGCCGGGTCCGAGGTGTAGCCGTAGACGTCGTCGTGCGGGGCCTCCCAGATGTCCTCCAGGTGCCCGGTTTCGGTCGAACGGCCCCACAGGTTCTGGTCGATCGAGTATGGCGAGGACGATGTGACGTCGATGGGCAGCCGCTTCTCCTCGGCGAACGCGATCGCCTTGTCCCTGGTCATGCCCGAGTCACGGACCGGTGCCAGCACCTGCAGGCCGGGCTCCAGGGCGGTCAGCCCCACCTCGAACCGCACCTGGTCGTTGCCCTTGCCGGTGCAGCCGTGGGAGACCATCGAGGCACCGTACTCCCGGGCCACCCGGGCCAGGTGCGCCACGATGAGCGGCCGGGACAGGGCCGACACCAGCGGGTAGGAGTCCATGTAGAGGGCGTTGGCGAGCAGGGCCGGCATGCAGTACTGCGCGGCGAACTCCGCCCGCGCGTCCACCACCACGGCGTCGGCGGCGCCGCAGGCGAGCGCGCGCTTGCGGATGGTCCCCAGATCCTCGCCGCCCTGCCCGACGTCGGCGGCGAGTGCGATCACCTCGGCGCCGGTCTGCCCGGCGATCCAGCCAATGGCGACCGAGGTGTCCAGGCCGCCGGAATATGCGAGTACAACGCGCTGCGTCATGTCCCGTCCTTGTGTCGGTTGCTGATGTTCATGCTCGTCTGGCTGCGTCACGATCCCGGCTCAGCCGGGATCGTTCGCTCCCGTGCTGAATGGCGCTCGGCCAGCTTCAGCAGGGCTTCGGCCACGGCGTTGCCGCCGACCGGGTCCCTGGTGATGACCAGGACCGTGTCGTCGCCAGCGACCGTGCCGAGGATGGACGGCCAGGCCGCGTGGTCGATCACCGAGGCGAAGTACTGGGCGGCACCGGCCGGGGTGCGCAGCACCACCAGGTTCGCACTGGCCTCCGCCGAGGCCAGCAGCTCGCCGGCCACCCGGGCCAGCTTGCTGCCCGCTTCACCGGCCGCCTCCCCGGGCCCCTCGGCCAGGCCGGCCGGGAGCACCCCGCCGGGCCGCGAGCCTGGCCCGCCCGGGTCACCCGGCAGCGCGTACACCAGCGATCCGCCGGCCCCGCGCAGCCGCACCGCGCCGAGCTCCTCCAGATCGCGGGAGAGCGTGGCCTGGGTGACGTGGGTCCCGTCCGCCGCCAGCAGCTCGGCGAGCTCCTCCTGAGACCGGACCCGGGTGCGCTCCAGGATCGCCGCGATCCTGGCCTGCCTGGCCACCTTGGTGATCGGCCGGATGGCGGTCACAGCCCCAGCTCCTTCCTGATCCGCTGCGCGGCGGAGCGGGCAGGCGCCGGCCGGGAGACGAACCAGTGGTCGCCAGCCATCTCGGCGTCCGCGACCACGTCCAGGATGGCGGGCAGCGTCCGGGTGAACAGCTCGGCTTGTGCACTGCTGAGGATCAGCGGCGGGGCGAGCCTGACCGCGTCCGGCTGCACGGCGTTGACCAGGAATCCAGCGGTCCGGC
>DASXMU010000287.1:0-18220 GCA_036495485.1 Streptosporangiaceae bacterium | reverse complement strand
TGGAACGCTGGTTCGCTGAACTCACCAACCGCAAACTGCGCCGGTCCGCCTACCACAGCGTCATCGAGCTCGAAACAGACCTCAGGGCCTGGACCAAGGAATGGAACGCCAACCCCAGGCCCTTCATCTGGACCAAGACCGCCGACCAGATCCTCAACACCCTCGCCACCTACTGCCGACGAATCAACGACTCAGGACACTAGCGGCAAGGCGGCTGTTTCACTGCCGGATGTTCGCTTCCTCATATGCAATGCTGTTCCCTGGAGGTGGCGATCCATGGATGACCTGCGGTTCAATGCTGGCCTTCTCGACTTGACCGACGCCGCTCGGCTACTGGGTATCCCGCATGCCACCTTCCATCGCTGGGCGCGAGGTTATGAGCATGGTGACCCTCTGCTGCACGTGCTCACTACCCAGCCTCGCACTGCTCAGGTCCCTTTCGTCGCCATAGCTGAGGCACATGTACTTGAGGCACTCCGGCAGGCAGGAGTGCGTCTATCACGGATACGGCCCGCACTGAAGCGGCTGGCAGCGGAGTTTGGCCGCGACTACGTGCTCGTGTCGCCGAATCTTGCAACCGATGGGATCAGCGTCCTTTGGGACTTCTCGCGCACTCGTGAAGGCGAGGGTCTGATGGATGGGCGTACGGGCCAACTGGTCATGAGAGAGATCGTCGAAGATTACCTGCGCTACATCGTCTGGGCCGAAGATGGCTATCCACGTGCCCTGCAGCTGCGGCATTGCCAGCCGTCAAAGGTGGTCATTGATCCTTACCGGGCATTTGGCCAGCCGATCTTCGAGGGAAGTCGCGCTCGCATGTGGGATGTGGCCAACATGCTCAAAGCAGGCGAAGACCCACAGGTGGTAGCGGATGAGCACGGAGTCAGCATCGATGATGTCCGGACCGCCGCCCGCGTCCTCCTGGGCCGCGCCGCCTGAGTTCTATGTCGACGAGAACACCGTCACACGGTCGGTGCGCCGTCGGCTCACGGGCCTCGGATACGTCATCCATACGCCAGCGGAACTCTACGGAAGTCGTGACGCAGCAGAGGGTGTTCTCGACGAAGATTGGCTCCCAAGGGTCGGAACCCGGGGCTGGATCATCATCGGGCGCGACGCGAAGATCTACGAGCGTCCGCACGAGCTGGCCGCGTATCAGCGCGCCCGAGTGCAAGTCTTCCTCCTTCCTGGGGAAGCAAAGGCGGCTGAGTTGGTCGAACTCCTCGAGCTGAACCTCGAAGCGATGTGTGCCATCGGAAGCAGCCGCCAGCCTGGCACGTGGCGCCTCACAGCGAATGGCCTGCGGCCATTCCCAGTTCACACGAGCAGCAAGCCAGGCGGTAAGAGCAGTGGCCGGGAACGGCGCCACGGCAACTGACGAAGAATCTGCTGATCAAAGCACAGCAGATCCGGCGCTCACGGCAGCCTGGTGGGCAGGCCGAAGTGGGCGAACAGCTCTTCGCCGGGAATCCAGCCGTCCGGGGGCACCGACGCTGGCGCGATGGCCGCCGGGGTCTGGAACCCGGTAACCGCGGCGATCTTGTCGCCGCGCAGGGTGAGCACGTCGATGACGGCGGGCGCGTAATCGCCGCCCGCCTGGTCGAACAGGTAGCAGCCGACGGCGAGCTGGCCGTTGGCCCAGGTGGGCCAGTGCCTCCAGCGCTCGGCAAGCGGGCTGTAGAGCAGGAACGCTCTGATCGGCCCGTGACCGCGGTACCAGGTGGGAATCGGCGGCATGGACCAGGTCGCATCCTCGGTGAGCATGCTGATCAGCGTGTCGACGTCGGCGTGCTCGATGGCGCTGGCATAGCGCTCGGCGATCGCCCGGGTGCGCTGGTCGCCGAGCGTGCGCAGGGTGGTCTGCTGGCTGTGTGCGGGAAGCCGGCCGCGCACGGCCGCCCTGGCCCGCTGCAGCGCGCTGGTCACCGACGCCGTCGTGGTGTCGAGCTGGCTGGATATCTCCTCAGCGGACAGGCCGACCACCTCGCGCAGCAGCAGGGCCGCGCGCTGCAGCGGCGGCAGGTACTGCAGTGCGACGATGAAGGCCAGCTCTACACTCTCCCGCTGCTCATACCGTGCCTCCGGCGACAGGCCTATGTCATCGGCCAGCCATCGGTCCGGATATGGCTCAAGCCAAGGCCGGTCGGTCAGCGGCGGGTCCACGTCGGCGCCCTGGGCGGCGGGTGCGCCGAAGTCTATGGGGAGCTCGCGCCGCGACCGGTGCCTGGTGATATCCAGGGCCGTGTTGGTGGCGATGGCATACAGCCAGGAGCGCACCGAGCTGCGGCCCTGGAATCCAGACAGGTTGCGCCAGGCGCGCAGCAGCGCCTCCTGCAGGGCGTCATCGGCGTCGTGCACCGAGCCGAGCATCCGGTAGCAGTGCGCCCGCAGCTCGGCGCGGTAGGCATCGGCAAGCTCGCCAAACGCGTCCCCGTCACCGCCCCGGGCCAGCTCCAGCAGCGCCGCCTCGTCGGCCTGGGCGCTTCCAACTGCGTTCATGCCCTCTGACGTTAGCGGGTACCTCGGACGGAACGGGGTCGACACCGGGCCCCTGCTGGGTGTTACGCGTGCAGCCCGGCTCGGCAAGTCATAGCGGATCGTGCGATTAAAGCGGGGGTCTTGGCGGTGTCTCAGTGATGCAGGCACCAACGCAGTGATCAATCTCAGAGGATTAGGAGCATGGCCGAGTGCTCAGGCAGTGTCAGCAGGTCCGGCATCACACCCTGACCTTATGGTTAGTTCCGGCCGGGCGGATGGTCTGTTCGGTGAGCGCACACGACGAAAGGCTGAGCGGTGGGGAACCTGCACGACATTCTCAAGGCGTACGTGGACGATGGGTCGCTGCCCGGCGCGGTGGGCCTGGTGGCCCGTGGCGGCGAGGAGGAGTTCGCGGTCGTCGGGTCGATGGCGGTTGGCGGCGCGCCGATGGCCCGGGATTCGATCTTCCGGTACGCCTCGCTCACCAAGATGGCCACGGCCGCCGCCGTGATGACGCTGGTGGACGACGGCCGGATCGGGCTGGAGGACCCGGTCGCCCAGTGGCTGCCCGAGCTGGCCAACCCGGTGGTCGTGCGCACCCCGGCCAGCCCGGTCGACGACCTGGTCCCAGCCAGCCGGCCCATCACGGTGTTCGACCTGCTCACCTCGCGGGCGGGCTTCGGGTTCGCGTCCGACTTCAGCCTGCCGGCCGTGCAGCTCCTGTTCGGGGTGCAGAAGGACGGCCGGGAGATACGGAGCTTCCCCGCGCCCGACGTCTGGATGGCGGACCTGGCCAAGGTCCCACTGCTGTACCAGCCGGGGGAGGGATGGCTGTACGACACCTGCTCCACGGTGCAGGGTGTGCTGGTCTCCCGGGTCAGCGGCCAGCCGCTGCCCGCATTCATGGCCGAGCGGGTGCTGCGGCCGCTGGGCATGATCGATACCGGGTTCCACGTCCCGCCCGCCAAACGTGACCGGTTCACCAGCTCCTACAAGGCCGACCCTGACAGCGGCAGGCTGGAGCTGGCCGACGGCCCTGACGGGCAGTGGAGCAGCGACCCGGTATTCCCGCTGGGCAACGGCGGGCTGGCCGGGACCATCGACGACTGGCTGGCGTTCAGCCGGATGCTGGTGGCCGGTGGCACCGGCCCGGACGGGCAGCGGCTGCTGTCGGCGGAGTCGGTGCGGCTGATGACCACCGACCACACCACACCGGCCCAGCGGGAGATCGGCGCGCTGTTCCTGGAGGGCCAGGGGTGGGGATTCGGCGCCTCGGTCGACATCGCCGCGATCGACCCGTGGAATGTGCCGGGCCGCTACGGCTGGATCGGCGGCACCGGGACCTCGGCGCACATCACGCCGTCCACCGGCACCATCGCCATCCTGCTCACCCAGGTGGCCGCCGACAGCCCCGTCGCGCCGCCGTGGATGCGGGACTTCTGGCGGTACGCCGCCGCCAGCTGAGGGCCCGGCATGACTGGGCCAGGGCGCCAGGGTTCAATTGCGGTCCAGCAGCGGGCCCAGCGGGCCAAGGTCGAGGTTGAGGTCGCCGGGGGTGAGCCCGAAATGCTCACAGAGTTCACCCATGCGCTGGTCCAGCGCCATGAGCGTGGCCCCGATCTCCTCTACCTGAGCAGCGGTGAGATCACCTTGGTCCACGCGCCGGATGGCCTGGCGCTCCATCAGCTGGCGCAATAGTTCGACGACGGTCAGGACCAGGGCGACAAGGCTCCGCTCCGCGGACTCGGGATCGATGGCCAGGTGCCGGCCGGTTCCCGGCAGGGCGCCCGCCACGGCATCGGCCGGAAGGCGGTGATCCGTGATAACCGCTTCGCCGGTGTTCACACTTCGTCTCCTTCCTGGATCCCCGGATCGCTCGGGTCCGCCGGGGACATGCCAGCTCGCACGGACATGATGATCGTACGGAGTGAGATCTGGACCAGGTCGACGCCGGCGATCGAGAGGGTCACGTCACCCGCGATGACGACCCCGCCGGCGAGCACCCGGTCAAGCAGGTCAACCAGGGCGATCTGGCGCTGCGGCATGCGCTCGGCGGTGCTGGCGCTCGTCATGGTGCCGTCGGTCACCGGTCCGGCCCATCCGCGAACGAGTAGGGCGGCCATGGCCCGGTCACTTCCACCCTGGCGCCCTCCTGTCCGCTGGCCACCGCCGCGGCCGAGAATTCCTCTGCCCGCGCGGAATCAACCAGGTAGGCCCCGTTCAGCACCATCTGGCTATGGTCGTCACCAGATCTGGGGTCCTGAGCCGCATGTAGGCAAGCGGACACGGCCAGCCCGGCGAGCATCGCGTGGATCTCGTCGCTGAGGCGGGTGGCGTGCTGGTGGCCAGCCTCCCGGGCGGTGAGATGCGCCCGGCGCTGGCGAAGGTACAAGGTCCCAGCGCCGGCGGCCGCGCCCCCATCCGGCGTTATATCGACCTGCTCTGCGGTCCCCTCTCCGGCCAGCAGGCTCGGGTCTGCCCACACTTTGACGCCCAGTTCGAGACGGCTAGAGAGCCAGCGCAGTGTCCCGGCGAACTCATCACCCCGTTCGGCGAGCAGGTCACGCACTCCGGTCTCGTCCCGGTAAACGGTCGCGAGCCGAGCTGGAATCGCCGCTTGAGCCGCGGCGACGGTCTCGACGATATGGTGGTGTGCCCGCGCGACCGCCTCGAGTTCGCCAGGCTGGGCCAGGCTCTGCTGCAGTGCCTCCTCGCCGAACATCCGAGCGTCAACCGAGCCGATCACGGCGCCCACATCGTGTTCGGTGACGACGCGAACCTGCTCGCCGCCGATCCCGGTCAGCCCGTCCAGAAGACCGGGTTCGAGAACGGAAATAATCGCGTACACCCAGATGACGTGTTCCTCAGCCACTGCTGCCCTGCCCTTGACGTGCCGGGCTGGAGTCGTTCTTGTGGCTTGCCGCCTCGGCCTCATCTGCGGGCACACCGCCGTCGCTTCGCTGAGATCCCCCGTTCTCGAGTTCCCCGATGCGCTGGCGCAGGCGGCGGTTCTCGTCAGCGAGGCTGCGCTGACCCGATGAGAGCGTAGGGTCGTGCTCCCACCAGTCGATGCCCATTTCGCGGGCCCGGTCCACGGAGGCGATCAGCAGCCGCACCCGGATGGTCAGCAGTTCGATGTCCAGCAGGTTCACCCGGATGTCCCCGGCTATGACGATGCCCTTGTCCAGAACCCGTTCCAGGATGTCGGCCAGGTTAGCGGGCTCACTGCGCCCGGGCAGTCCCACCGTGCCAGCTTGCCTGGCACTCCACGGCTGTGTCATGTCAGTCCCTCTCGGTGCTGCCGCGCTGATAGCGCTGCTCGCGGCTGTAGGAGACAAGCTCACCGCGAGGGTCGAGCACGATTTCGTACACAGCCAGGATGTCGGCGCTGTCGGGGATGCGGCGCAGTTCCACGGCCTCGATCCCGATGTGCCACCCGTCTCCGTCCTTGACGATCGAGACCACGTTCTCCGGCTGATGGCCGGTCAGTTCGAGCATGAGCTGAGCGGCCATTCCCGCGGCCTCCCTGGCGTCGAGAGACCGGGGCCCGGCGCGCTTACGTGGAGCTGACCCGTTGTTTCCGGCGTTGCGCGATCGGGTGGCTGGCTTGCTCTGCCCCGAATCGTCATCGCGCGGGGCGGCCTTGCTGTCCGCCGTCCGCTTGGCCGTGCTGCCGCTATCTTCTTCGGCTCTGTCGGTCACGTCAGGCGCCTTTCGTTGAGTCGTTGCAGCCCGCTCGCCTGCCGGTGCCCACCGTCTACGCCTCTGCTTCCCCGGCATGCCCCCCGCGCATCCGCATGAGCCTGGCCACCAGCATCTCTTCGGCTTCCGCGCTCTCCCCGGCTGTGATCTCTCCCGCCGCCCTGGCCTCCTCGACCTCGGCTAGTTGCTGGTAGATCACAGCCGGATCGTTGACCTCGAGGCTGGCCTGCTCCAGTATCTGTTCGCTGAGCCAGACGACACCGCGTACCGGAGCGAGTGGGAGCAGAAGCAAACCCCTGAACAACCCCACGTTGGTCACACTCCCGACGGCAACTCGGCAAAGTCATACGGCGCGAGCGGACCGAGGAGGCGGAGCCGGATTCGGTCTTCCCAGCGCTGCCCGAGTTGCTCGGCCGCGTGCTCGAACCCGGAACGCCGCGGCTGCGGCACCAGAAACGCCGCGCCCGCCGCACCCTCTGGGGTGGATGGGATGTGCTCGGAGACGGCGACGGCGTGCGGGGTGAGCGTGTCAATGAGCACCTGCAGATCGGCCAGCCTGTTGCGCTCCAGAGCACGTGCGACCAGCTCACCCAGCCGGATGTTCTCCTGCCGGTACGCCCCGCTGTCGTGCCCACGCACGATGTCTCGCAGCTGCATAGCCTCCGGTTCGGCCGCCAGCGCTTCGCGTAGTGCGACATCGCCGAGATACCGCCCGGTGATGGTGAACTGCACATGGCCATGAAGCTGGCCGAGCTGGTCCGCGAACACATTATGGTGGGGTTCGAGCAGTTCGCTCGCAACAGCATCGGGGTCTGCCATGACTGCCCCGAACCTTATCGGCAGCACCGCAGTGGCGGCAGCCATCGTGTTCAGCACATTGGCATGCCCGCGCAGGTCGCGTGCGGTGCCGAGGGGCTGGTCGGGCTGCACCGGGCTGATGACAGCGCCGACGCCACGCCGTGCCGCCACAGAGACCGGACCTGCGGGGTCACCCACGCCGGTCAGGCCGTCCGGGACCGCAGCGCTGGACGGCACGATGCCGTACACATAGCACGCCTCGTGCGACCACGGTCCGCCGCCGGTGCACTCAGCAGCGGTCATGACTCAGGCTCCCTCCGGCGCTGCCGGGTCCGCGGCCGGGAGGTCTCCTTGTCATCCTTGTCGTCTTCGTCGTCGCTTCCTCTCTTGTGCCGGTGGATGACGTCCTTGACCTCATCCTTCACACCCTCCAGCGCACCGTGCGTCTCAGACTCCGCTCCGCCCTCACGGAGCTGATTAATCAGCTCAGGCAGACCCTCGGTCTCGGTCTGGGTGAGGTCCAGGCGGTTCACAGCCTGAGCGAAGCGCAGATAGGTATCAACGCTCGCTATGACGATCCGCGCGTCGATGGTGAGAAGTTCGATTCCGACCAGGGCGACCCGAACATAGATGTCGATGACCAGCCCTTTGTCGAGGATGATCTCCAGCACGTCGGCCAGGCCGCTGGGCGAGGGCCGATCGAGGTATGTACGGCGCTGGGAGCGCTCCGCCATCGTAGTCATCGGTTCACCTGCTTTCCGCTCTCACGCGCCGGCGCCGCCGCGGCGCCTCATCGGCTGAGCCTTCATCGTCCTCATCGCGGGTAGTTGCCGGCTCCTCGTCGTATTCCCCCTGGTCCGCGGGCTCGTCCTCGTTCTCATCGACGGGCGCCGCGGTTTCGTCCGGTTCGGCCTCCTCCTGGTCCGCGGGCTCGTCGCCGTAGGCAGCCTCGTCTTCGGGCTCCTCGGAGTACTCGTCCTCGGGCTCCTCTTCGTATTCCCCTTCCGCCTCCGGCTCGTCCTCGGGCACCTCGCCCTCGTCCCTGTCCTCTGCCTCCTGGCCGGCCTCCTCGTCAGGTTCCCGGACGACCTGCTTGTCGCGTATCTCACCGCGCCAGCCTTCGACCTCCTCAGGCTGGAGGATGGTCTGGGTCATGACGTGGCGCTGGAAGTGCTTGAGCTCCAGCCTGGCGCGCCGCCCCTGGGCCCGCCAGAGGTTGCCGGTGTGCTCGAACAAGCCCTTCGGGTGATACTCGAGCACGACCATGATGCGGGTAAGGTCTGGCGTCAGCTCATGGAAGGTGACCGTGCCATCGACGTAGCCCTTGTCGCCCTCGGACTGCCAGACAATCCGCTTGTCCGGGACCTGCTCGATGATGGTCGAACGCCAGGTCCGGTGGGACAGGAAGACCTGTGCCTTCACCTTCAGCTTCTCGTCTTCCTCCTGCTCCATGAGCTCGGTCTTCTTCATGAAGCTGGGGAAGTCCTCGAACTGCGTCCACTGGTTGTAGGCGACCTGTCTCGGCACACCGACGTCGATGTGCTCGACGATGTTGGTGACCTTGATCTTTTTACCGCCGCCGCCACCACTGTCGCCGCCGCCGAACATCTGGCTCACCTTCTCCTTGACGTTGGTCAGACCGGCACCCATGAGCGCCCGCATGGGCGATTCGCCTTCACCAATGGCCTTAGCGCCAGAGGCCAGTGCCTTCCCGGTGGAGGAGCCACCGTTCGCCGCGTAGTCGGTGAGCTTCGCAGTGATGGTGCCGAGCTTCTCCTCGACGGCATTCACCCCGCGCCCCACGGCAGCGCCCATGAACTCTTCGATTTCGTCCCTCAGCCGGTCGGTTGGCAGTTCCGTCAGGAGATCACTCAGCGACCCGGTTCCCTTGGTGCCGCCGTTGGCTCGCTCGCTCATCAGGATCCTCCTCGGCTGGAACTGCTCGCCGAGCGCTGACTGGATGATGTGCTCTTCTTGGCCCGGCTGGACGTCTTCCCCTTGGCTTGGATGCCCGAGCTGCCAGTACTGCCCCTACTGCCCGAGCTGCCCCCACTGCCCGAGCTGCCAGCGCTGCTCCGGCTCTTCTGCTCACCTGAGCTGGACCGGCTGCCGGTATCGGTCCCCGTCGACTTCCGCGTCCGGGGGGCACGCTGCCGCGTAGAGCGTGAGGTGGATTCTTCGTCGTCCGGCGCGTCATCGGCGTCGTCGGCGTCCTCGGCGTCGGCCCGCGCCTCATCGGCATCGTCCGCCTGATCATCCGTGCTCTGGCCGGGCTCGTTGTCACCACGCATCGTCTCGGTGCGCTCGTGCAAGCCGTCGCTGATGGAGTCGATCCTGTTGCTGACCGCGGTGAGTGCGGCGGACTTGCCTGCCTGGACGAGATGGCTTCGCACCTCTCCGGTCAGGGTGCTCGATGCGGAGGTGGAGCTGAGCAGCTTCTTCCCCCGGTCCAGCAGTTCCCCCTGTATGCCAGGAAGCCGTTTGCCCGCGCCCAATGCGGCCACTGCCACTGCCCACTTCACCTTGTGAAATCGGCCGAGGACATAGCCGGCTGCGACAGCGAGGCCTACCTGGGCTCCGTTCATGATCTCTTCCCCTCGTGGGATTGGGCGCTGGTCGCGGTTGGCCGCCCGGCTAGGCATCCGCCGGGCGAGGGCCGACTGCGACCCTTCCGTATCAGGGCCATAGGGCCACGTCATAACCCCATGGCACGCGCAGCTACCCAGGCATGGCGGCTGAAACATCCAGTGGCTAGGCATTTGCGTGCCTTCGCGGCTTTGCCGTTGCGACTTGACGTGTGCGCGGGCCGGGCCGTGGCCTGGGGCTCCAGGAGCCCCCGGGGCCCGTTATCCGTCGAGCTCAGACCGCCTGGCCATCACGCCTTCCGGGCTCGCGCCAGCTCCTCGACGCGTGCATGCAGCCCGGCGACATAGGTCTCCGACTCCGGTTTCATCAGCACGCTGCGCAGGATCCGGGCCTGCTCCCGGTCCGCCGTCACACCCGGGTGGCGGCGGCCGAAGGCATCCGCGGTCACGGTCAGCGTGCTGAGAAACACCGGGCGCTCCTTGGCGTTCATGCCATCGGCCAGCATCCGGGCCGACCCGGCGTCGATCTCCGCCAGCCCCCGCGCCGAGGGGTAGTAGCTGACGATGTCCAGCTCAGGCGGCTGGTACAGCTCCAGCAGTTCCGACCCAAGAATCAGCTCCGCCCAGTCCAGCGCGGCCCGCCGCCCCGCCGCCAGCACCTCACCGAGCCCTCCGCCGTGCCCGTCAGAGCCAGCCGGATCCGGCGGCAGCAGCTCGAAGGTCAGCCACAGCGCGGCCGCCGCCGCCCCCGCCCGCGAGCACTCCAGGCTGATCTCCCCGAGGTGCAGCTCCTCGGAGGTGAAGTACGTGTAAGGCGAGTCGTGCTTGTAGAACCGCCCCACCGACGGATCCCGCAGCAGCACCGCCCCGCACCCATACGGCTGCAGCCCATGCTTGTGCGGGTCGACGACCACCGAGTCACACGAAGCGATGGCCCGCCACGGCGCCGGATCCAGCCCGGCCCGGTCGCTCCGCCCGGCTAGCAAGGTGAAGAACCCGCCGTAGGCGGCGTCCACATGCACCCGCACCCCATGCCGCCGGGCGACGGCGAGCACCTCGTGCACCGGGTCGATGGCGCCGAGCCCGGTGGTGCCCGTCGTGGCCACCACCGTGCCGATCCGCCCGGTGGCCAGCAGCGAGTCCAGCGCGCCCACATCCAGCCGCCCGCGCTCGTCGACGCCGACCGCCGTCCCGGGCACGCCGAGCACGCCGCACATGCGGCCGTGGGTGTAGTGCGCCTCGGCGCTGTAGGCGATGCCGAGCCCCGGGTGCAGCTCCCTGGCCACCCAGAGCGCCTCCAGGTTGGCGATGGTGCCACTGCTGGTCAGATGCCCCAGGTGCTCGGCGAAGCCGAACATGCCCGCGAGCCGCCCCACCACCTCCTTCTCCATCCGTGAGGTAGCCAGGCCGCCGTCCAGCGCATGGTTGTTGGGGTTGATGAGCATCGCCGCCAGGTACCCGGCCACCGCGGCCGGATGTGGTGGCTTGAGCATCTGCCCCGCGTAGAACGGATGGAAGTACGGGTAGTTCTCCTCCAGCCGCTGGGTGAACACGGCGAACGCCGCGTCGAACCGATCGCCGTCCACGGCCAGTGAGGGATGCAAAGCGAACGCCCCGAAACCGTCCTGCCAGCCCTGCACCGCGGTCACGGCCCGCCCCAGCCAGTCCTGCAGATCCACCGGAAAGCCTCCAACTCAAACCCGGCGCGGCGCCCTGATGCCGCGGAACTCCCAGTCCCCGCCCAGCGCCGTCGACAGCACCTCTTCGCTGTCCGACGGCTGTGCGCCCACCTCGGCCGGCACCGGCAGAGGCCCGGATACCACGTGGTTGGACAGCCGCCCAAGCCCTTCCACCTCGACCTCGACCACGTCGCCCGGCTGGACCGGCCGGGAGTTGGCCGGCGTTCCCGACAGCAGCACGTCGCCGGGCACCAGGGTGATCGTCCGGGCGATGTCGGCCACCAGATAGTGCATGTCCCACTGCATCTCGTCGGTGGACCCGTCCTGCACGAGGCGGCCGTTGACATAGGTGCGCAGCCGCTTGCCGTGGAAGTCCCAGCCGGTGACCAGCCCGGGCCCGAGCGGCGCCAGCGTGTCCGAGCCCTTGACCCGCAGCATCGAGCCCGCGTCGGTGTCCCGGAAGTCGTGCAGCCCGAAGTCGTTGGCGATGGTGTACCCGGCGATGTAGTCACCGGCCGCCGCCTGAGACACCCCCCGGCAGGTGCGGCCGATCACGATGGCCACCTCGCCCTCGTAGTTGAGGTAACTGCATCCCAGCGGCCTGACCACGGCACCGCCGTGCCCGGTCAGCGCGGAGACCGGCTTGTGGAAGTAGGTCGGGGCGGGCGGCAGTGTGGTCTGGAACTCGGCGACCCGGCTGCGGTGGTTGAGGTGCACGGCCACGATCTTGGCCGGCGTCACTGGCGGCAGGTGCACGGCCACTCCGGCCGGGACCCGGCGCCCGTCGCCGGCGACCAGATCCGGACCCTCCCTGATCACCTGGACCACCGCGCCGTCCAGCAGGATCCGCCGGTACTCGGCCATGGTCAGGCCGTCCAGCCGGCCGTCGGCCGGTCGAACCACAGGTGCATCTGCCCGGTGCCCACCGAGTTCTCGTAGTCGCTGAACGAGCGGCCCGGCGCGGTCACCCGGTCCCAGCCGAGTGCCGCGGCCATCATCAGGTAGTGGGAGAACTTCGCTTCCGGGCGCACGGTGAGGAACTCCGGCATGGTGCCGATCACCTTGGCGTGGTCGCCGGTCTCGAGCCAGGCGATCCGCTGCAGGTCGGCCTCCCTGGCCTGCGGCGTCCTGATGTGTGCCGGGTCGCTGGCTTCGTGCTCGCGCAGCTCCCGCAGCGGCCAGAACGTGTGCGACAGCGCCCCGGAGGCCACCAGCAGCACCCTGCGGTCGCTGGCCGCGATGGCCGCGCCGATCGCCTGGCCGGCCCGCCGGAAGTCCTCGGTGTCGCCGGTCTGCGCGGCGGTGCTGATCGTGAGCCACTGCCGGTCCAGCCCGCGGCCCAGGAACGCCCACAGGTTGACGGTCGCGTAGTCCACCGGCAGCCACGGGTCGTCGATGGCGGTGATCCAGGTGCTGTGCTGGCCGGCCTGGCGGGCGATGGCGTGCGCCAGGCCGGGGTCGCCGCGCCAGTCGTAGGGGATCCGGCACATCCCGCGGGGCAGCTCGCCGGAGGTGAACAGCCCGGCCCGCACCTCCTGGGCCGCGACGACGAACTCGACCGTCGTGTTCCAGTGCGAGTCGATGACCAGGACGGTGTCGTAGTCCAGCGCCTCGAAGGCCTCGGTGCGCAGCTTCCGCAGGCCCGGCACCAGGCTGATCTCTTTGCCCTCGTTGAGTTCCAGCCGCTGCCCGGGCGGCAGCATGATCGTCGGGACGTGGGCGATCAGGCCCGCTCCGACCACTTCACCCATCGCGCTGCCATCCCTCCGGCGCGTAAACCGTGTTCTTCACGTCGCTGTAGAAGTCAAAGCTCCAGGTTCCACCCTCCCGGCCGATTCCTGAAAGCCCCGATCCGCCGAACGGTGCCGCGAGATCCCGCACGAAGAAGCGGTTGACCCACACGGCCCCGGCCCGCAGCCGGGTCGTTCGTATCCATACGATTCCGGATGCTAGCCGACGGGCATGGCTTCGTACCAGGCAGGGTGGGCGAGCCGGCGTCCGATCCGGCTATTGTCCGTTGCAACGGCCGGCGTCAGGCTTCAGTTCATTTAATTTCATTTGTAACCGAACGATTCGGGGGAACCCGGGTGCCGAAGATACAGCCGGATGCGGCGGGGGTGGCCGAGCGGCTGCGGGCCGAGGGCATCGATGTGATCCGCGTGTCCTACCCCGACCTGATCGGTGTCGACCGTGGCCGCGATGTGCTGGTCGACGAGCTGCCCGCGGCGGCCGGGCACGGGCTGGCGTTCTGCCGGGCCGTGTACCACACCTCCCCGATGGGGGACGTGGTGCCGGTCCAGGGCGGCCTGGAATCTGGCCTGCCCGACATCGCCGTCTTCCCCGACCTGACCACGGTGACGCCGCTGCCCTGGGAGCGGGGTGCCGCCTGGTGCCTGGGCGACGCGGCCACCCCGGACGGCGAGCCGGCGCCTGAGTCGCCCCGCGTGGTCACGCAGCGGGTGGCCCAGCGCCTGGCCGGCCTGGGGTACACCATGATCTGCGGCCCTGAGCTGGAGTTCTACCTCTGCCAGCGCGGCGGGGACGGCACCTGGCGGCGGTACGCGGACGAGCTGGGCAACGTCTACGTGGTCGGCCGCAAGGGCGACCCGGACGGGTTGCTGCTGCACATGCTCAGGCAGCTACGCGACGCGGGCCTGCGGGTGACCGCGGCCAACCACGAGTTCTCGCCGGGCCAGTTCGAGATCAACCTCGGGCCCTCCGGGCTGACCGACGCCGCCGACCGCGCCTTCCGGCTCAAGTCCGCCGTGCAGGAGATCGCCCGGCACCGCGGGATGCTCGCCACGTTCATGGCCAAGCCGTTCAACGACCAGGGCGGATCCGGCTTCCACGTGCACGTCTCGCTGAACGACGAGGCGGGAGCCAACGTTTTCGGCGACCCGGAAGGGCCCGACGGGCTGTCGGCGGTGGGCAGGCACGCGATCGGCGGCGTGCTGCGGCACGCACCGGCGCTGAGCGCCCTGCTCAGCCCCACCGTCAACTCCTACAAGCGGTTCGGCCCCGGCACGCTCGCGCCGTGGCTGATCGACTGGGGCCTGGACAATCGCAGCGCCATGCTGCGGATCCCGCCGGAGCGCGGCGCCGCGGCCCGGATGGAGATCCGGCTCGGCGACGCCACCGCCAACCCCTACCTGGGCATGGCCGCCATCGGCGCGGCGGTCTGCCTGGGCATCGAGGACAAGGCCGACCCGCCGGAGAAGCTCGAAGGCTACGGCTACGACCCGGGCCGTTCGGGCATGCTGCCGATGCGGCTGTCCGAGGCGCTGGACGCGCTGGCGGCCGACCGCGAGCTCACCGCCGTGCTGGGGGAGTACTTCACGGCCTCGTTCCTGAGCTACAAGCGCAACGAGATCGAGCGGTTCGAGCGGTTCGTCACCGACTGGGAGTTCCGCGAGTACGCCTATCACCTGTGACGTTGCGAAACGGGCCCGCCGCCCGGGTTGCCCCGGGCGGCGGGCCAGTTCTATCCAATGACGGGTTACTTCGGGTGGGAACCGAACGAGTGGAAGAACGCCGGTCCCGGGGTGCCGATGCCGCTGACGGTGTCGTAGCCAGGCGTGCAGTACAGGTGGTGCGTGCTGGCGCACTGACCCATCGTGGACAGCGTCGGTCCCTGCCCGTAGGCGGGCCCGTAGATGTCGGCCTCGGTGTTGCCCTGGCCCTGCGGGTCGCCGGTGATGTCGTAGAACGCCGGCGTGCTGGCCAGGTCGTACAGCGCCGGGTTGGCGAATCCGAGCGCGATGCCGCCGCGGCCCTGGATCAGGTCCGCCTCGAACCCGGTGAACATCGGCGAGGACAGGCTGGTGCCACCGTTGACCTGGTTCTCATAGGTGCGCTTGTGCGGCCCGGTGGGAACGCTGAGCCCGATCTGGTAGCCGAGGTTCCAGTCGCCGAGGGCCGAGACGTCGGGCACGACCCGCATGGCGTGGCCCTTGATCTTGTTCTGCGACACGATCCCGGCCTGGTAGTACGGTTCGGGGAAGGTCCCGGAGACGCCGCCGGTGCTGCCCTCGAGGAAGTGGCCGGGAGGTGCGGGGCTCCAGTTGTGGTTCTTGATCCCGGCCTCGTCGGTCTCCCAGCCGGTCTCCCACATCCGCTGGCCGCTGGCGCCGATGGCGACGCTGGTGCCGCCGATCGTGGTGATCCACGGGTCGGAGCCCGGGTACTGCAGCGGTGTGGTGTCGCCGTAGTCGCCGGTCGCGAAGTTGACCGTGATGCCTTCGACGGTCGCCCGCTCCAGCACGGTCTCCCAGGCGTTGATCATGCTCTTCGGCACCGGCATGTAGCCCTCGTACCAGGAGCTGCTCACCACGTCGGCCATGTGGTCGGCCACGATCGTGTACAGCGAGTCGAGCAGCCGGTCGCCGGTGATCTTGCCGTTGCCGACCACGTAGTTGACCCTGGCGTCCGGGGCCATGCCGTGCGAGGACTCGATGTCAAGCGCGCTCTCCCCGTCGCCGACGCCAGGGGCGGCGTGCGGGGCGATGTGGGCCGCGTACTGGCCGGGCCTGAACTGGGGGAAGTGGCGCGTCCTGGCCCAGTGGTTGGTGTCGCTGAGCGCGGTGGAGTCGTTGTCCTCGCTCATGATCGCGAGGCTGACGCCCTTGCCGGTCAGCCTGGCCTTGGTCGCGCCGTACGCGCTGCGAAGCTGCTGCGGCAGGTAACCGCAGGGCGCCCAGGGAAGCCGCTTGCCAAAGGCCGTCGGCGTGCCGTTCGCTGGCTTCTGGCCGTAATAGTTCGAGCACGCTTCCTTGATGCCCGCCGTCACCGCGTGGCTGACCGGCTTCATCGGCTCGTGGTGCCCCATCGGGATGACCGCGGGAGCGACCCGGACCGTGCTGATCGCCCCGGCGACCGAGGCCGGCGCCGACATCGCCTGGGCGGACACGACCTGCTCGGTGGCGCCGTTGGGACGGCTCAGCTCGAGCCTGGCCCGCACGGCCGCCTCGGCCTGCGCCGTGGTCCCGGTGGCCGAGACGGCGAACCCATCGTGGTAGCCCACGGTCAGGCCGGAGCCGTGCAGCCAGCCGGCGACCGCGCGCTGCTGCGCGGCGGTCGCGCCGAACCGGGCCCGGACCTGGGCAGGGGTCAGATAGTGCTGATAGCCGGAGCTAGCTGGGTCGGACACGGCCTTGGCCACCGCCGCGAGCCCGGTCAGATCGCGGCCGATGAACACGTTCACCTGGACGTTGCTGGTCTGTGCCAGCGCACTGAGGGCGGAGTTCTGGCCGGCTACCGGAGCGGTGCTGGCCAGTACCTCGCGGTTGCCGTCAGGGTGGACCGTCGCGGCGCTGGCGATGCCGCCGGCCAGCACCGCCGACGCCGCCGATACCGCTAGGACCGTGCTGACATGACTTCGAGCACGCATCAGCTTCCCCTCCGGGGCTTCTTCCGCGAAGCCTCCCTGTAGCTGAGACGACGATGCGGCCAGGCTGGTTTAGGCCACTCGTGACCGCCCTCGCCAAGATGACCGTGACAATAACACCCCAAGGCGAACGGCAGCCCGCCACACAACCGCCCCCCCAGCGCACACTTGCCCCAGCGCCCGCCTGAGTGGCGGTAGCGGAATGTCGGCGTTATTGGTGTTTGCGTATTGTTCGCGTGTCGGTGCGGGTACGCGGCGTTGCGCCGGGGCAGAATGCACATAGAAAAAAAGCGGGACCCCTCCATGTATGAGATGGAGGGGCCCCGCCCGGCTGCAGTGTCACCGCACTAGGCTCCGGCTAGCTGGTTTCCCAGCTGGACCGGCTCCCAGCCACGACGGCTGCAAGCCTGTCACCAGGGCCAATGACCCGCCAGAAGCGCCGGTTTCCCGGCTCTTCCTGCGTTTCCGGGTCTCCCCGGATGGTCACCGTTTCCGGTGGTGAGTGCATTTCTACGCCCATCCGGCGGCCCCGCACAAGGGTTTCCAGCCAGTATTCTCATGATTTTCTTGCTGTCCACATGTCGTCCACAGGACCGCCAGAGTTATCCCCGAGACCGATTGTTTCTCCACCGCGCTATCCACATCCCTGTCCACAGGCTGTGTTACTGGAGAGGAACCGGGCCACTCAGTCAGGTCCGGGGCGGCCCGGCGGCGACGCGTTCGCGGACCTGGTGCAGGCGGTCCGGCGACTCGTGCGGCATCTCCCAGCGGGTCTCCAGCCACCAGGTGCAGCCAGCCTCCGCCCACGGCGCGACCGCTGCGGCGCCGGCCGCGAGGTCGCCGGCCGGGGTCTCGCCCTCGGAGATCACGTCGAGGTCCGGTGTGGCGCCGTGCTCGGCCAGCCAGGCCCGCAGCTCCGTCACCTCGGCCGGTGTTCCGTCGCCGCTGTACTGCGGGATGATCCCGTCGCAGCGCAGCACCCGGCGCATCGACTTGGGCCAGGGCCACACGCCGACGACCCAGATCGGGATGCGTGGCTGCACCGGCCCGGCCATCCTGGTCAGGTCCATCCGGCCGGTCTCGTAGTTGTAGTGCTTGCCGTGGTAGCTGGTGCGGCCCTCCCACAGTCCCCGGATCAGGTCGATGCCCTCGTCCAGCCGCTCGGCGCGGTCCCGCAGGTCGTTGTTCTCCCCGGTCGACGGCAGTTCGGTGTCGGTGGCGCCCACCCCGGCCGCGAGGATGGCCCGCCCGCCGGAGATCTGGTCCAGGGTGACGACCTGGCTCGCTACCTTCCACGGCCGCCGCCAGGGCAGCGGCGTGAGCATGGTGCCGAGCCTGATCCGGTTGGTGCGGACGGCCATGGCGGACAGCAGCGCCCACGCGTCCACCCCGAACGCCGCCTCCCAGACGAAGATGCCATCCCAGCCGGCCTGCTCGGCCAGCACGGCGAGGTCGATCTGCTCGGGGGCCGTCCCGCCGGGCAGCACGAAGCCATGACGCATGTTCGGTGAGTTCATGCTTCTGACTCCTAGCACCACCCACTGACATTTTCCGCCCACCCGGCCCCTGCGCCCCTGCTGGCCCCGCCCGGGCTG
>DASXMU010000286.1:0-12687 GCA_036495485.1 Streptosporangiaceae bacterium | reverse complement strand
GTCCACCGCCCGCACGGTGTCCCGCAGCGGAACCTCCTTCAGGAACAGGCTCAGGACGAAACCCAGCGCGGCCAGGGGCGCGGCGTAGAGGAACACCGTGTGCAGCGCCTGCGCAAACCCCGCGATATAGCCGTCCCGGATCGCCGCGGGAAGGTGCTGGAGGACGGCCGGGCTGGCTCCCGCGGACGCGCTGATCCCGCTGGGCAGTGAGACGCCATGCAGCGCGGCGGCGATGTCGCCGGCCAGCACACCGGAGAAGATCGCGCCGAAGACCGAGGTGCCGAACGAGCCGCCGATGGACCGGAAGAACGTGGCGCCCGAGGTGGCCGCGCCAAGGTCGGCATAGTCGGCCGAGTTCTGCACAGCGATGACCAGCACCTGCAGGATCAGCCCGAGCCCAAGGCCCAGGATCAGGAAGTACAGCCACATCACGGCGGTGGGCGAGGTCGGCGTCAGCCGGGACAGCAGGAACAGGGCCAGCGCGAGCAGCGCCGTTCCCGCGATCGGGAACATCTTGTACCTGCCGCGCTTGCTGATGAGCTGCCCGCTGGTGATCGAGCTGAGCAGCAGCCCGACGACCATGGGCAGCAGGTACACCCCGGACAGCGTGGCCGACACGCCCCGCACCACCTGCAGGTACAGCGGCAGGAAGGCCAGCGCGCCGAACATGGCGAACCCGGCGCAGAACCCGATGCCGCCGGCCATCGAGAACACCGGATCGCGGAACAGCCGCAGCGGCAGCACCGGCTCGGCGGCGCTGTGCGCCGAGCGCCACCAGGCGACGGCCAGCACGACCGCCGCCACCGCGAGGCCGATGATCACCCCGGACCCCCATCCGTAGGTGGTGCCGCCCCACGAGGTCAGCAGCACCACGCAGGTCGCGGCGGCGCCGAGCAGGATCGTGCCGAGGTAGTCGATGCGGTGCGGTTGCCGGGCCGAGCGGGCCGGCAGCACCGCGGCGATGACGGCGAGCGCGAGCACACCGACCGGCAGGTTGATGTAGAACACCCAGCGCCAGCTCAGGTCGTCCACGAAGAAGCCGCCGAGCAGCGGGCCGGCCACGCTGGCCACGCCGAACACCGCACCGAACGCACCCTGGTACCGGCCCCGTTCGCGGGGCGGCACCACATCGCCGACGATCGCCTGGGCCAGCACCATGAGCCCGCCGCCGCCCAGTCCCTGCAGGGCGCGGAACGCGATCAGCATGTTCATGTCCTGCGACAGGCCGCACAGCGCGGAGCCGCCCAGGAAGATCACGATCGCCGCCTGGAACAGCCCCTTGCGGCCGTACTGGTCGCCCAGCTTGCCCCACAGCGGCGTGGACACCGTAGTGGCCAGCAGGTACGCGGTGACCACCCAGGACAGCCGGTTCAGGCCACCGAGGTCGCCGACGATCGTGGGCAGGGCCGTGGATACGATCGTCTGGTCCAGCGCGGCGAGCAGGATAGCCAGCATGAGCGCGACATAGATGACGATCAGGCTGCGCCCGTGCTGCGTCTGGTCCTGCACCGGTGACTGTGCATCTGTCGTCATGCGCACATCCTGGCACGTTGCAGTCAGGCAACGAGTAACCCGCCCGCGCCACCGGAGCGGCGCGGGCGGGCCAGGTAGGCTATGCCAGTTTTACTGGTGCTTGATGGTGAACGTGCCACCGCTGAGCGGGCCGGGCGTCCAGCCGCCAGTGGCGATGAGCTTGCTCGGGTGGAACGCGGCGAGCTTCTGGCCGTTGACGGTGACGCCGGTGAAGGTCACGCCGTTGGGGAGACTAGGGAAGCCGCCCGGGGCCTCGATGATCGCCTCGGCGCTGGCGTTGTTCGCGCTCAGGTGCTTGCTGACCGTGTGCGACCAGCCCTTGGTGTTGTCGGTCAGGGTCAGCTTGTAGTTGCCGCCCCCGGTGAACTGGACCGAGGCGGTGAAGTGGTCGCCGATGCTGGCCGGGTTCGTGTAGTAGACGGGAGCGGCTGGGAACATCTCGTACCAGCCGGACACCTGCGGCGAGCCGCCTGAGCATTGGGTCTGCACGCCGGTCTGCTCGACGGTCTGGTCGTTGAAGCCGTCGATACCCACCCACGGGGCGTACTGGGCACTGCCTTGGCAGACCGCCTTGGGCTCGACCCAGTGGCCGACGATCTTGGTGAACGTCCGTCCGCTGGCGGCATAGCCCGCCCAGTTGCCGCTGTTGCTGAGGGGCCCGCCAAACGTGCGGGAGCCGAATCCTTGCCCGGCGGTGACCGGGGCGGCCGCCATCAGCGAAGCCGACACGAGGGTAGCCGACGCCATGAGCGCGCCCACGACGGGTAGCCGGAGTGAAGGAAGTTTCCTCATTTGCCTGATTGCTCCTATCCAGATAACTGGGACCAGGGTGAAGCACGTGGCCACCCAACGATGACCTGAACGCATCAGGCAAACACATCTCAAACAGTCATAATGCCACGCTATGGCGAAACCGTGGGCCGGGTCAGCCGGCCATCTGCTGGCACATCCAGGCCAGCGACAGCGGGTACCGGTAGTCGATGGCCATGTGCGTGGCGTCGAACAGCTCGAACTTGATCAGGTCCTCCTTCACGCCGGCCTCGAGCAGTGCGTCGCGGAAGGCCGTGGCCCCCAGGTCGAGGAACCAGTCATCCCTGGTGCCGGCGTCGATCCAGATCGCCCGGGCGGACCGGAGCGCCTCGGCGTACTTGGGCACCATCCGGACCGGGTCCCAGTCGAGCCAGCGCTGCCACACCTCCGGCCGCAGCGCCCCGGTGACGCAGTCGAACGGCAGCTCCACCGTGCCGTCCTCGCGCGCCGAGAAGCAGGCGGACACGCCGAGCATCATCAGCAGCGTCCCGTCCCCCTCCTTGGTGAACGAGGTGCGCGAGCTGAAGTCCGACCACCAGCGCCAGATGTCGCCGTCGTACTCGCGCAGGAACCGCACCGTCTTGAGGAAGTCGGGGATGTAGCACGCCTCGTAGAGCGAGTCGCCGGCATGCGTGGCCAGCACGCCGAACAGGTCGGGCCGCAGCATCGGCGTGATCATGGCGCCGAACCCGCCGCTGGACTTGCCCATGATGCCGCGGTGCGCCGGGTCGGCCAGCGTGCGGTACCTGGCGTCCACCCAGGGCACGATCTCCTCGCACAGGTGCGAGTGGTAGCGGCCGGTGCCCGGTGAGTCAACGAACTGGCTGCCCCCATAGGCGGTCCAGGCGTCCACGTAGACCACGATCGCCGGCGGCGCCTCGCCGGCGGCGAACACCTGGTCCGCGGTCTCGGGGAACGGCCGGCGGTAGGCGCTCCGGTTCGCCCACATGGTGAGGTGGCCGGTATAGCCCTGGATCACATAGACGCAGGGATAGCGCCGGTCCGGCTCGTCGTCATACCCCGGCGGCACGTACACCCACAGCGGCCGCTCGTGCGGGTCGCCCAGCGGATTGCCCCGGAGCAGTTCGCTGGTGATGACGTGTTCGTCCATCCGTCCGGATAGTTCGGCGGACCAGGGCAGCATGACGCCTCCATCGGGTGGTTCAACGGTAGGCACAGTCTGGCAGCATCGCTGCTCGCGCTCTATTGCTCTGCCAGGCGGGCACCTAGGGGGTCCCGGTCACAGGTGTCCGCCCCGGGATTGCCCGTTTCCAGTGTTTTCGCAGTTTAAATTCTATTTATCGAAAGAAATTCAGCGACTGGGCGTGGGTGAGAACTGGCCACTTCTGTCTCTTATGTAATCACCAGTACCAGCAACAGGTAACTGGCGAGTTCGCGACGGCGGCGGTAATACGACACCACTTTCCGTGCCGTAAACGATATCTGACAACTGGTCGCGCACATCGCCCGCTGGACGGGTCAGGACGCGGTGGGGTCGGCGACCCGGGCGAGGAAGAGCGGCTGCCCGGTCGCGGTGTCGGTCACCAGCATCAGGTAGGGGCGGTCGAACACCACCACCTTGGGCGCGATCCCGGCCAGCCCGGCCGAGGACTGGATGCCGACGGCGGTGGCCGCGCTGCCCACCGTGCCCCGTTCCCCGACCTGCAGGGTGGCCGCGTGCTCGACGACCGAGATGCAGCAGGCGGCGGGCGAGAGGGCGGTGAAGTCGGCCAGGCCGCCGAAGGCGATGCCCATGCCGAGCTGGCCGAGCAGGCCGTTCATGCGCTGGTGCGAGGCGAGGCTGACCTTGGGCAGCGCGACCCCGGTGGTGGCGCCGGAGCCCGGGGCGCGCAGGTCCGCGCCGAGCGTGCTCAGCGCCGGCCCGGCCGGCACCTGGCAGCCGCCGGAGCCCGCGCCCGCAGGTGGCAGCAGCGCGGTCATCGCGAGCCTGCCGCCCTTGTACGGCAGCGAGACCGCGGTCCAGCCGCCCGCGGCGGCGGACCGGTAGCCGGTGCCGTGCATGAACCGCGGCTCGGCCGGGGCACCGGACGCCGTGGTGAACCGTCCCGCCTGGGTCAGGCCGGGCTGGAACGGGCTGGCCCAGTGCGCGTCCAGGTAGAGGGCATCGGTCAGCACCCAGCTGTCCCCGGCCAGCGACCCGGGCGGCAGCAGCTCGAGGATGTGCCCCCGGGTGTCGTGGGCGACCGACGCGTTGATGGTCTGCCTGGCCTTCTCCGGGTTCGAGCCCAGCGGCACCCGGGACACGCCTGCGCCGTAGGCCGTGGCCACGGCGTTCAGGTAGCTGCGCAGCGGGAGGAGCGAGGGGTCGGACCAGACCCGGTTGCTGCCCGCCAGGGTGACGCCGGGGCGGCCGAGCCCGCCCAGCGCCGTCCAGCTTGCCCGCAGCCCGGCCTCGGTCGCCACGCTGGACGCCGCGGGCAGGTGCAGGACACGGGCCATGGCCGTGGCGGTGGAGCCGCGGGCGCCGAGATAGGCCATGCCGAGCCCGGTGGCCAGGCTGGCCGGCGAGAACACGATGTTGGCCGTGGGCTGGCTGCGGCACCAGGCGCCGAGCAGATCCAGGCCGAACGCCGTCTGCGCCGCGCCGTAGGGCCCCGCGCTGACCACGGGAACACGGCTGGCCACGCCCCGGCTGACCGGCGGCTGGGCCGCGCTGGCCGCCGCGCATCCGGCGGTCACGACCGCGGCCAGGGCGGCCACGGCCGCCCTGGCGCGCACCGGAAGGAAGGATCTGGACGGCCGCACCGGGTGGCCTGGCTTTGTCATGCAGATAAGACGTAACGAGACCGCCGGGCGGTTGCAGCATGGCGGCATAACGGTCCAATCCACGGCAAGATAGCGCCAGGGCTGGAGAGGATCACGGATGACCGAGCAGGACGAGCTGGAACGCGCGTTCACCGATGCGGTCATGGCCATGCGGCCCGGCCGCGAGACCCTGGTGGCCGGCGGCAGATCTCTTCCGGGCACGGCGATCAGGCCCGGCAGCGCCCTCAGCCAGGCACTCTGCCTGGAGCTGTTCGAGGCGCAGCTGGGCAGCCGGCACCTCGACCTGGCGGCACGCTGGCTGCGCGAGCGCGGCGCCGGCTTCTACACGATCGGGTCGGCGGGGCACGAGGGCAACGCCGCGGTGGCTGCCGCGCTGCGGGTCACCGATCCGGCGCTGCTGCACTACCGGTCCGGGGCGTTCTACCTGACCCGGGCCTGCCAGGCGGCCGGGCAGGCCAGCGAACGGGCGGACCGGATGGAGCGTGGGCTGCGCAGCGTGCTGCTCGGCCTGGTGGCCGCCGCGGCGGAGCCGATCTCCGGCGGGCGGCACAAGGTGTTCGGCAGCGCCGAGCTGGCCATCATCCCGCAGACCTCGACCATCGCCTCGCACCTGCCACGCGCGGTCGGCCTGGCGTTCGCGCTGGACCGGGCCGGGCGCCTGGGCCACGGCCGGCCCTGCGACCAGCCCCGCTGCCTCCCGCACTGCCACGCACCCGGCGGCGGGGGCGAGGGCTGGCGCGGCTGGCGGCTGCCGCACTGGCCGGATGACGCGATCGTGGTGTGCTCGTTCGGCGACGCGTCGGTGAACCACTCCACGGCGGCGGGCGCGTTCAACGCCGCCGCCTACTGCGCCTACCAGGGCCTGCCGCTGCCGGTGCTGCTGGTCTGCGAGGACAACGGGCTGGGCATCAGCGTGCGGACGCCGCCCGGCTGGGTGGCGGCGGCACAGTCAGGCCGGCCCGGCGTCGGGTACTTCCACGCCGACGGCTCGGACCTGGCCGGGGTGTACGACACCGCACTGGCCGCCGCCAGCTTCGTCCGGGAGCGCCGGGCCCCGGCGTTCCTGCACCTGTCGGTCACCAGGCTCGGCGGGCACGCGGGCTCGGACGCCGAGGCCGCTTACCGCAGCGCCGCCGAGATCGCTGAGGCGGTCGCGCGGGACCCGCTGACCGGGACGGCCAGGCTGCTCATCGAGGCCGGGGCGGTCAGCGGCGGCGAGGTGCTCGCGATGCAGGAGCGGTCCAGGGACCGGGTGCTCGCGCTGGCCGCCGGGGTGGCCGGCGCGCCGAAGCTGGCGATCGCCGCCCGGGTGATAGCGCCGCTGGCGCCGCGGCGCCCGGCCGTGGTGGCCGCTCGCGCCGCGGTCGCGGCGGACGAGGCCGGGCGGGCGGCGGCGTTCGGCGGGAAACTGCCGGAGAAGGCCGGGCCGCTCACCCTCGCGCAGGCGATCAACGCCGCGCTGTGCGACGCCATGGCCGCCCGGCCGCAGATGCTGGTATTCGGCGAGGACGTGGCCCGCAAGGGCGGTGTGTACGGGGTGACCAGGGGACTGCTGCGCAGGTTCGGCGCCAGGCGGGTGTTCGACTCGATGCTGGACGAGCAGTCGGTGCTCGGCCTGGCCCTGGGCGCCGGGCTAGCCGGGCTGCTGCCGGTGCCGGAGATCCAGTACCTCGCCTACCTGCACAACGCCGCCGACCAGATTCGGGGCGAGGCGGCCACGCTGCCGTTCTTCTCCCAGGGGCAGTTCCGCAACCCGATGGTGGTGCGGATCGCCGGGCTGGCCTATCAGGAGGGGTTCGGCGGGCACTTCCACAACGACAACGCGGTCGCGGCGCTGCGGGACATCCCCGGGCTGATCATCGCCGTGCCGGCCAGGGCGGGCGACGCCGCCGCGATGCTGCGCACCTGCCTGGCGGCGGCCGAGGCGGACGGCAGCGTCTGTGTGTTCCTCGAGCCGATCGCCCTGTATCACACGCGCGACGCACGTTCGCCGGGTGACGGCGGCTGGATGGAGCCCTACCCGGCACCGGGCGACTGGGCCGCCGCGCACGTGCCAGCGGGGCAGGCCCGGGTGTACGAGGCCGGGGACTGCGCCCCGCTGCTGACGATCGTGACGTTCGGCAACGGGCTGCGGCTCAGCCTGCGGGCGGCGGCGCGGCTGGGTGAGACCGGGATCGGATCCCGGGTGGTGGACCTGCGCTGGATCGCCCCGCTGCCGGTCAGCGACATCCTCCGCGAGGCGGCGATAACCGGCCGCGTGCTGGTCGCCGACGAGACCCGGCGCACCGGCGGGGTGTCCGAGGCGGTGGTCACGGCACTGGCCGACGCCGGGTTCGCCGGCCGCGTCGCCCGGGTGGCCAGCGAGGACAGCTTCATCCCGCTGGGCAGCGCGGCCGATGCCGTGCTGCTGTCCGAGCGGGCCATCGAATACGCCGCCCACGACCTGCTGCGGCGGAGATAGGCCCGGACGGCCCAGCCTTTACCGGGGCAGCCCGGCACTGGAGCGGCGGCACGCTGGGCGAAGGCTGGCGGTGAGCCACCGGGATCCGGGGTCATAGGGAGCCCGCGCAGCCAGGTCCGCCGCGCGGGCTCTGGGACCGGCCGGAGGCGGGCTGGAGATGGCGCGATCCCCAGCCTGCCTCCGCTCCCCGCCTGGTCACCGACCGGGCGGCGGGAAGTCCTGCGTTGCTGCGCCGGCCGACGGCATCGGCATGAGCGGCGGCAACTGCCAGCTGGCGGCCGACGCAGGAACGTCATTACGATTACTCAGTCCAGCCCTGGCAAACACCTCTCAACCGGGCATAAGTTGAAGTTATGGCCGAACCGGAGTGGTGGACGTTATGGCCGAACTGGAGTTGCGGCACCTGCGCGTCGTCCTGGCCGTCGCGGATACCGGCAGCCAGACCAAGGCAGCCGCCAAGCTGGGCGTCAGCCAGCCGGCGCTCACCGCGCAGCTAGCCAGGATCGAGCGCATGCTCGGCGGGCGGCTGTTCATCCGCAGCCCGCACGGAGCCGAGCCGACCCCGCTGGGCAAGTTCATCGTGGGCCGGGCCGGCACCCTGGTCGCGGACATGGACGACCTGGTGGGTGCGGCCCGCCAGCATCTCGCCGAGGTGACCACGAGGCCATCGTTGCGCGTCGGCACGACACCACTGCTGATGCTTGGCGGCTTCGTCACAGAGTTGCAGCGCAAGGGAGGGTACGACCAGATTTCCACGCATGACGAGCCGTCCACCCATGACGTGCTGGGAATGCTGGCGGCCGGGCTCATCGACGTGGCGATCTGTGAGCGGTTCGACGACGAAAGCGCGCAGGATGTCGCCGGGGTACGGCTGCGCACCCTGGTCTTCGAGCCGATGCTGGTGGCCATCGCGGAAGGCCATCCGCTCGCCGCCAGGGACACGATCGACCTGGCCGACCTGGCCGGCTGCGACTGGGTGGTGCCCCCGGCACACGACAACCCGTACCGGCGCAAGCTGCAGCTCGCCTGCCAGGCCGCCGGGTTCACCCCGCGGGTCCGCCACCTCACCAACGACACGTCTACCGCGAGCATGCTGGTCAGCCATGGCGCGGTGTCCGTGGCCGCTGCCGCCTCCAAGTCCGGCAATGGCCTGGTCGTACGGCCGCTCACCGGTGAGCCGATGATCAGCGAGATCCTGTTCGCCACCCGGACCGGCGACCCGCCGGCCGAGGTCGTCGACGACCTGTTCCGCGCCGCCGCCGCCGGCTACCTGGCCACGCTGGACCGCAACCCGCCCTACCTGCGGCGCTGGTACGCCGAGCACCCGGACAGCCACGCCGCCGTCGAGCTCGCCCTCGCCCCGCCCGCGCAGCCGGATGCCCAGCCGGATGCCCAGCCGGACGCCGCCGGAGGGAGCGCTCCCCCGGCGGATGCCGCCGGACCGCAGGCCACGCCCGGCCCGCCAGGCCCCGGCTGAGAGATGCTGACGATCGCTCAGCCAGCGGCCGGCTGACACATCTCAGCCAGCTATACCGAAGTTGCTGTAACTCTTTGTAGCGGTGCTGCTGACCAGGGGAAACTCTGCCGAGATAACCGGGTCTCATGCTTGCAGCCAGAAAGATCTTCCAATCACAACGCTGTGACCAGGGCGGATACGCTTCATCCAGGAAGATCACGTAACTCCAGGCTATAGGTGCGGTTATGGCTGGCCGGGATCTGTCTGTGCGGGGCTGGGCCCGCCGGTAATGGCCTGGCCGCCGTCGGTGTAGAGGCCTACGTTGTAGGCCTCCCCGGTGGCCGGCTTCCTGGCGATGATCAGGGCGCCGAGGGCGATGCCGCTGGCCGTGACCGTGGCGCCGATGTAGTCGCCGACCATGCGGCCCCGGCTGGTGAAGGGCAGCCGGGTCAGCGCGAACGGGGTGACCAGGTGCCGGCCGGCGCTCCAGGTCGCGCCGCCGTTGACCGAGGAGCTGAAGCCCTCGCCGATCATGCAGGTGGCCCGCGTGCAGTTGGCCTTCGGGTAGAAGTTGTAGTACAGCGCGAGGTGTGCGGCGGCGCCCGAGGTCGCCGGGCTGGCCACGATGACCGGCAGGTAGTGCTCGATGTGGCTGGCCACCGGGTCGATGGGGATCCGCGCCGGGGCGGTCCAGGTGACCGCGTTGGTGGACGTGGAAAAGACGATGTCGTTCTCCGGGCAGCCGGTGCGGAACCGGCAGTCGGCCCAGACGACGTAGATCTTGCCCGCCTTGTCGGCGGTGACGCTGGGCAGCGGGTGCCCGCGCAGGTTCCCGTCGGGCTGGTGGTGCCGGACGCCAGAGATCGCCACCGGTGCCGACCAGGTCTTCCCGCCGTCGGAAGAGGTCAGCGCTACCTGGCGGTCGGCGCCTTCGACCGTGTTGTACACCGCGACCACGGTGCCGTCCGGCTGCACGGCCATGCCGCCGATCAGCCCGCCGGTCGCGCCGGCCGGATCCACCGGCTTGCTCCAGGTCGCCCCGCCGTCGGTGGAGGTGGCGAAGGCCATCTGGTTGCTGTCGGCATGCATGTCGACCATGGCGTAGCAGATGCCGTAGTGCGGGCTCGACGGCGTGTCGTCGCAGGTGATCCAGTCCTTGTCGTAGTTCGGGGTGAACGACGTGCCGCCGATGGCGAAGACCGGCCTGGTCCAGGCCATGCCGTTGGCCGAGCGCACCACGGCGACGCCGATCCCGGGCGGTTCCGCGCGCCCCGCGACCCACATGATGGCGGTCGCGGCGATCAGCCAGGTGTGGTGCCTGGCGTCATAGGTGACCACCGCGTTGGTGGTTCTGGGGTACGTGCCGCCACCCCGGTGCACGGTCAGGCCGGACACGAAGCCATGCGTCCAGGTCGCGCCGCCGTCGGTCGAGGTCGCCCAGCCGATGTCGGAGGAGCCGGCGGTGACGAACCGGCCGGCCTGGATCGTGTCCACGATCGTGTTGCCCCAGGTGAAGCTGTCCGGCTCGACCTCGGTCGCGTGCTGGCTGGTGGAGTTCGCGAACGGATCGCTGCTGATCTGGGTGACCGGCGGCACGCTGGCGGCCTTGACCGCCGCGCCGTAGGCGGGAACGGCGAGCGCGCCAGCGATCAGTACCAGGACGGCCAGCGGGAGGCACCATCGGCGTGTCATTGCGGCTCCCTAGGCTGTGCTTGCCAGCTGGGGCGTGCGGCGCTGAGGTGGGCCAGCAGGGCGGCGGTAACCGGGCCGGGTGCCTGCAGGTTCGCCAGGTGTGCGGCGCCGCGGACCACGAGCAGCTTCGCACCCGGGATCCGGCGGGCGATCTGCGCACCGCGCCAGGGCGGCGTGGCCGGATCCTCGCTGCCGGCGACGACCAGGGTGGGCGCGGTGATCGAGCCGAGCGCCGGGCGCAGATCCATGGCGGCGATCGCCTCGCAGCAGCCGGCGTAGCCTTCGGGGTCCGTGCCCGCCAGCATGGCCTTGACCGCCGCCACGGCCGGTGGCGCGCAGCGGGCGAACGGCGGGGTGAACCAGCGGCCGAGCGACTGCCCGGCGACCTGCGCCATGCCCTCCGAACGCACCAGCGCGGCCCGGGCCAGCCAGCCGCCGGCGGGCGGCAGGTACGCGGATGTGCAGCAGACGCCGAGCGCCGCGATCCGGTCCGGCGCGTGCGCCGCGAGCCATATGCCGATCATGCCGCCGATCGAGATCCCGGCGTAGCAGGCCCGGTCGATGCCGTGCCGGTCGAGCAGCGCGAGCACCGCCGCGCCCAGCCCGGCGATCGTGTACGGGCCGGGCTCGGGGTGGTGCGGCCCTGCCCCATGGCCGGGCAGTTCGTACCGCAGCAGCCGGAACCGGCCGGCCAGGGCGGGAAGCTGCGGCTCCCAGACCGCGCGTGAGGTGCCGAGCGAGTTCCCCAGCACCAGCACCGGTCCCGGGCCGCTGCCCTCCAGCGAGGCGACCAGGCCGCCCCCTGCGTCACACATCGAAGAACACGGTCTCGCCGTCGCCCTGGAGCCGGATGTCGAACCGGAACTCCCCCGCGGCGGCCTGCACGGCAACGAGTGTGCCACGCCGGTTAATTTCTTTTATCGAAAGAAGAATTGGATCGCAGGCGTTGGCAGCTTCCTCGTCAGGGAAGTAGACCCTGGTCACCAGCCGGTCAAGCAGCCCACGGGCGAACACGGACACATCCAGGTGTGGTGCCTCGGTGCGGCCGTCGCCGTAGGGCAGCGCGCCTGGCTTCAGCGTGACGATCCGGTACCGGCCATCGGCGCCGGTGGGACAGCGGCCGAAACCGCGAAAGCCCGGTGCCGCCGCCATACCACGCGGGTCGTCGGGATGGCCGAAGCTCCCGTCCGGGCCGGCCTGCCAGACCTCGACCAGCGCGTCGGGGACCGGCTCCCCCGCGCCGTCGGTGACCCGCCCGCTGACCGTGATCGCGCCCGGTGCCCCATCGGGCACCACGAACGGCCCGTCCGGCCAGGGCAGCGCGATGGCGAAGAACGGCCCGACGGTCTGCGACGGGGTGACCGGCAGCCTGCTCACTGGCCGTCGCCTCCCTCGAACGGCGTCGCGTCCCGGCCGCGCAGCACGATGTCCCAGGCGTAGCCGAGCGCCCATTCCGGCTCGGTGTGGGCGAGGTCGAAGCCGGCGATGAGGCGCTGGCGGCCCGCCGCGCTGGGCACCGAGCTGAGCACCGGGTCCAGCGGCTGCAGCGGATCGCCGGGAAAGTACATCTGGGTGACCAGGCGCTGGGTGAACGCGCGGCCGAACAGCGAGAAGTGGATGTGGGCCGGCCGCCAGGCGTTGTAGTGGTTGCCCCAGGGGTAGGAGCCCGGCTGGATCGTGATGAACCGGTACTTGCCGCCGGCGTCGGTGATGGCGCGGCCGATGCCGTCGAAGTTCGGGTCGAGCGGGGCCGGGTGGTGCTCACGGGAATGCCGGTAGCGGCCGGCCGCGTTCGTCTGCCAGATCTCGACGAGGGTGTCCGGGACCGGGCGGCCGCCGGAGTCGCGCACCTGGCCGGACACGATGATCCGCTGCCATTGCGGCTCGCCCGCGTGCTGGGTAGTGAGGTCCGCGTCCTGCATCGTGATCAGGTCATCGCCCAGCAGCG
>DASXMU010000285.1:0-38112 GCA_036495485.1 Streptosporangiaceae bacterium | reverse complement strand
ACCAGGGCTTCTCCGGGCGCAGCCTGCTGTGCTTTTCTCAGCCCCGGCAGTCATGCAGGCAAGCTGCCGACGGGCTCAGCCACTGTTGGTGTCCTAACCGGTCCCGTGGCCGGGCCGGTTAGTTGAGCCTCCTAGCTGATGCCAGGATCCGGGCCGGAGGCGGTCCCGGGCTGACAGACCTCAGAACTCGCGGTCAGGCCGCGAGAGCGAGGTCAGTGCGCTTAGCGTTGGCACTTATAAGTTACGGCCACGGGATTAACGAGGTCGCCACCGCGACCCTCGGCCCGCTTCCCCTGGTTCGACAACCGAAGTCGAAGCCTGTCACCCCCTATTGAGTTGTACCGGCGGCACACGGAACCGTACCGGTCCGTGAACAGCCACTAGCAACGTTACCCTGATAACGCCATACGGCCAACTCAGATTCCCGCAGCCGGGAGGGAGCAGCGATCACCGCCCGCGTTCACATGCCGACGGTCAGCCGGACCGTCACCGTGTCGCCCAGCTCGAGTTTCTCGGCTTTGCGCACCAGGGACTTCACCGGCAAGATGTACCGGCCGTCCTTCGGGAACAGCGATGTCTTCCACCCGGTCGCACCGATCTGGGCCGCGACCGGGATCATGCCCCAGCCGTAGGTCACCATCGCGGACACCGCTTCCAGGTCACCGGACTCCTCGTCCGGAACGGTGATGAAGTGGTGGGGTGCCGGGCCCTTCCAGAACCACATCCTGCCGCTGAACTCCAGGTTCACCCGATCAGGATAGAAGCCGGGTCAGTCCCGGCAAGATGAGTGATGAGAAACCCCCGTGGACGCTGGCGGTGGCCGAAAGCACGTCCACGGGGGCTGACCGGCAGGGTCGGGGCCGGTCCAAAGCCCGGGCTTCCCCCGAGATGAAGCCCGGTTCTCATCACGGCGACTGGGCCGCAACCCCCCAAGCGGCACCCAGTCATTCATGAAGACGCCAGAAAGGTGCCGGAAGGTTGCTCAGCGTTACGATAATTCAGGTAACGGTTACGTCACGGTGACCAGGGTGCCCCAGCCGAGGGCTACTGGCTGAGCAGCGAGGCGGGCAGGCGCTGCAGGAACTGGCTGGCCAGCTGGGCCGGCGACCTGGACGAAGACTTGCCGAGCTCGAGCACGGCGAAGGCCACACCCCCCCGGTAGCCGACGAACCACATTGCCTGCGCACCCTTGCCGGCCTGGCTGAACGACGCCTGGCCAGCCTGGCCGTAGACCGGGATACCGGACAGGTTGGCCGCCCGGGCGGCTCCGGTCCGCACGGTCGTCCGCATGAGGTTGCGCAGCGTGCTCATCACCTGCTGGGTCAGCGTCTCCTTGGCCGACTGGGGTTCCCTGACCAGCACCGGCGGGTCGGGGGTGAGCACCAGCGAGGGAGCATGCCAGGTCCCGGAGTCCACCTGAGCGGCGATCAGCGCCATGTCCAGCGGGCTCACCTGGATGTTCCCCGAGCCGATCGTGTCGGCGGCCAGCTGCGCGTCGGTCGCCGGTGTGGGCATGGCACCGGCGAACACCGGCAGTGGCAGCCGCCACGGTGAGCCGAGGCCGAAGCTGTTCGCCGCCGCGGACAGGCCCGCCGCGCTGAGCCGGCGGGACAGCCCGGCGAACGCGGTGCCGCAGCCGCGGGCGAAGTCGGCGCTGAACGGCGGCTGCGGGCCAAGACCGTGGGCCGGCGGATCGTTGATGAACGTCTCGCCGCCGACGTCGTTGGCGCTCGTGCACGGCACGAGGTCGCTCACCGACAAGCCGGTGTTCAGCAGCGCGGCGGTGGAGACGATCGTAAAGGCCTGCCCGGGCGGATAGCGCCCGGCCAGCGGATCGGGCTGGGTGCCGCCGCCACGAGCCGCCTGGCTGGACACGGCGAGGATCTTCCCGGTGGAGGCCTGCAGGGCGACGATGGCAGCCGCGTTCCCGGTGGTGCCGAGCGCGCCGTCGGCCGCGACCTGGGCGGCGCTGCTGAGCGTGGTGCGTACCGGCTGCCCGGTCGGTCCCGACCACTTGGCCAGCACCGAGACCAGGCGGCCGTCCGAGTTCTCGACGACCACCTCGGTCGTCGGCGAGCCGACCAGCCTGCGCTGGTAGTACTGCTGCAGACCAGACAAGCCCGCGGTGTCACCGGGCTGGTAGGCAACGCCCTCCTGCCGGAATGCGGGGGATATCTCGGTACCGACCGAGCCGACCACGTCGCTGGCGATGCTGCTGAACATCCGCCGCATGTCCTTGTGGACGACCAGTCCGGGCACCTGCCGCAGATGGCCGCTCATGGCCGTGTAGGAAGCCGGGTCGAGCGTTACCAGGCCGAGGAACTCATCCTGCGGGCTGGACCGGATCTGGTCGGCCAGCTCTTCGGTGTTCAGGCCGGCGGCCTGGGCCAGGCCGCTCGCCGTCGCGGCCGGATCGGACAGCTTGTCCGGCTGCACGCCGAGGACATAGGCCGGCGTCATCGGCTGCAACGGCTGCCCGGCGGCGGCGAGCACCTGCCCCCGGGGGGCCAGCGTGGTGCGGACAGCCAGCCGCGTCCCCGCCCGCAGGCCGGGGTTGATGTCGCTCAGGCTCCACTCGATCTTCCAGCCCGTGCCCGTCCAGCGCAGCGGGAACGAGCCGGTGTACTGCCAGGGGGCGCCGTCGTCGCCGAGGTCCACCGAGGCGCTGAACAGGGCACGGGCCGCGTCGCCGCTCTGCGTGATCGTCCCCATCGTGAGCGAGAGAGACGCGGCGTCGAGCTGGTCGTACGCCGTCTGCAGCGCACTGGCGACGGTCGCCGGATCGCCGGTCGTATACTGCGCGGCCGCGTGGTAGTCGCCCTGTTCCCAGGCCAGCAGGAACGACTGCACGGCCGGCTCCGCGGACTCGGCGCGCCCCCCGCCGTCGGCCAGGCCGACCGCGATCACACCGACCACGACCACAAGGACGCAGACCCGCAGCAGGTGCGACTTGGTGACGAGACTGCTGACCCGCCGCCGGGGTTTCCCGCCAGCCGCCGTTGCCGGCTCAGATGGCGTGGGAACGTGGCCGTCTTCGCCGTTTCGTATGGAGTTCTGAGCTTCCGAACGGGCCGGTGTCAGCGTTTCGCCCATGGATCCACTGTCACTCACCGGCCACGGATGAGGCGGCTGCGACACACCAGGCATCGGGGGAACAACACGGGTCGGGGTGCGAGAGCGGAGCCGGGATGCGCGCTTTTGCGGGGTGGAATGCGCGCCCCGGCTATGGCCGGAGCGGTACATAATCCTTTTCCCTGTCACCTTCGTCGGCGGAGCGCACGGTCCACCTCCCTGGCCGCGTCCCGCTCCGCCAGATCGTGGCGCTTGTCGTAGGTCCGCTTGCCGCGCCCGAGCCCAAGCTCAACCTTTGCCCGGCCGCCGCTGAAGTACAGCGACAGCGGGACAATCGTGAAACCACGCTCGGCCGTCTGGCTGGCGAGCCGGTCAATCTCTTTGCGGTGTAGCAGCAGCTTACGCGTCCGGCGGGGCTCATGGTTGGTCCACGTGCCCCGCACGTACTCCGGGATATGCATCCCATGAAGCCACAGCTCCCCATCGCTGACCTGAGCAAACGCCTCGTTCAGCGATGCTCTGCCCGCACGCAGTGACTTTACCTCGGTACCGGTGAGCACGAGGCCCGCCTCGAACGTGTCCTCGATCTGGTAGTCGTGCCTGGCCCGCCGGTTCCTGGCAATGACCTTGATCCCCTCCTCCCGCGGCATCGGGCCCGATCACACCCGCAGGTAGCGCCGCAGGGTCAGGAACGAGGTCAGGCCGCAGAGCAGCACGCCCACGAGCATGGTGCCGAAAATCACCTCGAGCAGGGCGCCGACGCTCAGCTCCACGTTGAAGGTGAAGTACGACTGCAGGGTGTCCAGACCCAGGTCCTTCACCGCGACCAGCAGGCCGGCCGCGATCAGCCAGCCGAACAGGCCGGCGATCACACCCTCCACCAGGAACGGGAGCTGGATGTAGAAGTTCGAGGCGCCGACCAGGCGCATGATGCTGGTCTCCCGGCGGCGGTTGAACGCGGACAGCCGGATCGTGTTCGCGACCAGCAACGCGGCCGCGATGATCAGGATGATGGCGATGATCACTACGGCGTTCCGCGCGGCGTCGAGCAGGTTGTAGAAGTTGTTCAGGATGGACCGGTCATCGACGATGTCGTCGACTCCCTGCCGTCCCTGCACGGTGTCCGCGACCACGCTGAAGTCGGTGTCCGGATTCTTCAGCTTCACCTCGAACGAGTTGGGGATCTCCCCCGGGCTGACCGTGCTCACGAACGACGGATCCTGCGAAAAGTCCTGCTTGAAGTTCTGGTAGGCCTGCGTCTGAGACTGGTAGTAAACGCGCTCGACCTCGGGCAGGCCCCTCAGGTTCTGCCCGATCGAGGCGATCTCGGCCGGCGTGGCCGGCCCGTTCTGCCGACACTGGGTGCTGGGGCTGGTGGATGTGCACAGGTAGACGGAGATCTCGACCTTGCCCTGCCAGTAGGTCCTGGTGTTGTCCACCTGCTTGACGAACAGCAACCCGGTGCCGAGCAGGGACAGGCTGATGGCGACCACGACCACGAGCGCAATCGTCATGGTGAGGTTGCGCCGCAACCCCGTCCATACCTCTTGGAAGACAAACTGTGCGCGCATCGCCGCTGATCCCTCGGTAGTCCCTGGCGGCCCGGCTCATGCCCGGGCCGCGGTGCAGTGCGGATGAGGTCAGTACGCCTGGCCATAGACGCCGCGCGACTGGTCCCGCACTACCTTGCCGAACTCGAGCTCCACCACGCGCTTGCGCATCGAGTCGACGATTGCGGCATCATGGGTGGCCATGACGACCGTGGTGCCAGTCCGGTTGATCCGGTCCAGGACCTTCATGATCCCGATGGACGTGGCCGGGTCGATGTTGCCCGTCGGCTCGTCCGCCAGCAGGATCATCGGCCGGTTGACGAACGCCCTGGCCATCGCGACCCGCTGCTGCTCCCCACCGGACAGCTCGTCGGGCATCCTGTCGTGCTTGCCTTCCAGCCCTACCAGATCAATGACCTCGGGAACGACCTTGCGGATGAAGCGCCGGGGCTTCCCGATGACCTCCAGCGCGAATGCCACGTTGTGGTAGACGTTCTTGTTGGGCAGCAGCCGGAAGTCCTGGAAAACGCAGCCGATCCGGCGGCGCAGCAGCGGAACGCGCCAGTTGGTCAGCCGCGCCAGGTCCTTGCCTGCCACGTGGATTCTTCCGTCGGTCGGCCTCTCCTCCTTGAGCACAAGGCGCAGGAATGTCGACTTACCTGACCCGGACGGGCCAACGAGGAAGATGAACTCACCCTTCTCGACATCGATGTTGACGTTCTCCAGGGCTGGGCGGCCCTGGTTCGGATACGCCTTGGTGACGTTATCGAAGTGGATCACAGGTTCATCACACGCGATCGGTAAGATGGAGAGGAAAGGTCGTCGGCCAGGCGAGCGGGCGGCCTCACGGTCACCGGACAGGCCAGGCCAGTGTTGTGCCAGCACTGCGGCGTGCCCGGTTGTCTCCCGGGGTTGGCCAGGGTTCAGTCTAGGGGGGAAACTGGCATGGAAGGTCCAACATCGCCGAAGTGACCGGGCACCGGGGCCGGCGGAGGGAAAGCTGATGAGCTGCGAACACCTGATCTGCGCGCGATGTGCTGGACCGGTGGTGGAAGGCCGTTGCGCGGCCTGCCGGGCGGCGAAAGCCGACGTGCACCACTCCCAGCCGCACCTGGGCCTCCCCCTGGCCCTGATAGCCCTGGTAGCCGCTCTTCTCCTGGTCCTCGCCTTCCATCTGCACTAAGAAAGCCCCCGCCAGCAGGCCCTTCTTACAGGCCGTGCTTACAGGCCGTGCTGCCGCATGTAGCGGATTTCGGCTTCGATGAAGTCGTCGATCTCGCCGTCCAGGACGGCCACGGTGTTGCTGTTCTCCACACCCGTCCGGACGTCCTTGACGTTCTGGTACGGGTACAGGACGTAGTTGCGGATCTGGGTGCCCCAGCTGCTGGTGATCTCGCCGCGCAGCTCGGAGAGCGTCTCGGCCTCTTCCAGGCGCTTGCGCTCGAGCAGCTTGGCCTGCAGGACCGACATCGCGGTCGCCCGGTTCTGCAGCTGGCTCCGCTCGTTCTGGCAGGAGACCACGATCCCGGTGGGCAGGTGGGTGATCCTGACGGCCGAGTCGGTGGTGTTGACGCCCTGGCCGCCCGGGCCGCTGGACCGGTAGACGTCGACCCTGATCTCGTCCTCGTTGATCTCGATGTGGTCGGCCGTCTGCACGACCGGCACCACGTCCACACCGGCGAACGAGGTCTGCCTGCGGCCCTGGTTGTCGTACTTGGAAATCCGGACCATCCGGTGGGTGCCGTGCTCACCGCGCAGCCAGCCGTAGGCGTAGGGCACCTTGACCGCGAACGTGGTCGACTTGATCCCCGCCTCTTCGGCGTAGGACGTGTCGTAAATCTCAGTCGGGTACCCGTGCCGCTCCGCCCAGCGCAGGTACATGCGCATCAGGTTCTGGGCGAAGTCGGCCGCGTCCGCCCCACCGGCCTGTGAGTTGATCGTGATGAGCGCTTCGCGGGAGTCGTACTCGCCGGACAGCAGCGTGCGGACCTCGAGCTGGTTGATCTCGGTCCGCAGCGCCGCGAGATCACGGGTGGCCTCTTCCCTGGTGGGCTCGTCGTTCTCGCGCTCGGCGAGCTCGAACATCACCTCGGTGTCGTCGAGCCTGCGGCGCAAGGCCTCCACCCGGGAGATCTCGCCCTCCAGGTAGGACAGCCTGCGGGTGACCGCCTGGGCCTTTTCCTGATCTTCCCAGAGGGTCGGGCTCGAGGCAGTCACGCGCAGACCATCCGCCTCCCGCCGCATCGCGTCCAGGTCAAGGACGACTTCTACGCCGGTCAACTTGGAGGACAGTTCCTTGATCTCCTCTGTGGGGTCGGTGGCTGCCATGCAGAAAGCCTACGCGAGCCCAGCAGGTCTTGGCGTCACGCCTACGAGGTGTGATACCACCATTACCCTGCGACAATGCCAGATATTGGTCTTCATCGGCCTCATTCTGGCAGCCTGCTCCCCTGCACCAGAGACCGGATGGCCCGGACCGCCACCGACAGGGTGGCCATGGTGAACCGGTCGCTCTCCCAGATCTCGGTGAGCGTCTGGTTGGCCCTGGCGACCGGCGCCTCGTTGCGCTGCGCCCACCTGGCCAGCCGCTCCTCCGGGGAGCCGCCGCCCGGCACCTCCAGCACGTCGCCGGCCAGCGCCGCGTGCGCGGCGTACAGGTCGTCGCGCAGCGCCGCCCGGGCGGCGGTGTTCCACCGGTCGTCGCGCGGCAGCGCGGTGATCCGGTCGCGGAGCTGGGTGATCTGCAGGCGGTCGGCCAGATCGAAGTAGACCTCCGCGGTTTCCTCCACATCCCGCCTGGTGGCCTTGGCGATCTCCACGATGTCGAAGGTGGAGTAGGCGGGCACCATGGCCGCGACCCGGTCGGCCAGGCTGGCCGGCACCCCGCCGGACACGTACTCCTCCCGCCGGCCCATGAACCCGGCCAGGTCGGACCCGGTGAGCAGCTTGGGCAGGCCGGAGCCGACGGCAACCACGCCGTCGGCGAAGAAGTCGATCGTGTCCTGGATCCCGAACGGCGACCGCCTGTTGTGCAGCAGCCAGCGGGCCGCCCGCTCGGTGAGCTTGCGGCCCTCGAGCAGCAGCGAGATCTGCGTGTTCACGTCCACCAGGCCGGCCAGGCGCTGGATCTGCTCCCAGACGGCCGGCATGCCGAAGACCTCCCTGGCGACCAGCCAGGCGCGGGTGATATCGGGGCCCGAGGCCCCGGTCTCCTCGTTCAGCCGGAACCAGAACGTGATGCCGGACTTGTCGATCATGTCGTTGACGACGACCGTCGTGATGATCTCCCGGCGCAGCGGGTGGACGGCCATCTGCGGCTCGTGCCCCTCGCGCAGCGGCTCGGGGAAGTACCTGACCAGCGCACCGTGCAGATAGGAGTCATCGGGCAGCTCGGAGCCCAGCACCTCCTTGGCCGCGTCGATCTTGGTGCGGGCGAGCAGCACGGCGAACTCGGGGCTGGTCAGGCCCTCACCGGCGGCCCGGCGCTCGGCGATCTCCTTGTCCCCGGGCAGGACTTCGAGCCTGCGCCGCAGCTTCCCGTCCCGCTCCAGCTTGCGCAGCAGGCGGGCGTGCACGTGCAGCATGGAGGACGCCTGCGCGCGGGCGGCGGCGAGCACCACGTTCTGGGCGTAGTTGTGCGGCAGGACCAGCGCGGCGACCTCGTCGGTCATCTCGTGCAGCAGCCGGTCGCGCTGCTCCATGGTGAGCTGGCCGTCGTGGATCGACCGGCCCAGCAGGATCTTGATGTTGACCTCGTGGTCGGAGGTGTCCACACCGGCGCTGTTGTCGATGAAGTCGGTGTTGATCAGCCCGCCCGCCCGGGCGAACTCGATCCGGCCGGCCTGGGTCAGGCCCAGGTTCCCGCCTTCGCCGAGGACCTTGGCGCGAAGCTGCGGGGCGTCGATCCTGATCGCGTCGTTGGACCGGTCACCGGCCGCGGCCTGCGTCTCCGCCGCGGCCTTGATGTAGGTGCCGATCCCGCCGTTCCACAGCAGGTCCACCGGTGCGGCGAGGATGGCGGAGATGAGCTGGCCCGGGGTGAGCGTCAGCACGTTGTCGTCGAGGTCGAGCACGACGCGGACCTGCGGTGAGATGGGCACGGACTTGGCCGCCCGCGGCCAGACGCCGCCACCCGCCGAGATCAGCGAGCTGTCGTAGTCGGCCCAGCTCGACCGCGGCAGGGCGAACATCCGCTGCCGTTCGGCAAAGCTGGCCGCCGGGTCAGGGCCGGGGTCGAGGAAGACGTGCCGGTGGTCGAAGGCCGCCACCAGTTTGATCTTCCTGGAGAGCAGCATCCCGTTGCCGAACACGTCGCCCGACATGTCGCCGATCCCGGCCACGGTGAACTCGTCGGTGTCCACGTCCAGGCCGAGCGTGCGGAAGTGGTAGCGCACCGACTCCCACGCGCCGCGCGCGGTGATGCCCATCTTCTTGTGGTCGTAGCCGACGGAGCCGCCGGACGCGAACGCGTCGCCGAGCCAGAAGCCGTACGTGGCCGAGATTGCGTTGGCCACGTCGGAGAACGTCGCGGTGCCCTTGTCCGCCGCCACGACCAGGTAGGGGTCGTCGCCGTCGTGCCTGACCACGTCGGGCGGCGGCACCACCCGCTCGCCGCCCCGGTTGTCGGTGATGTCCAGCATGGCGCTGATGAACATGCGGTAGCAGGCCAGGCCCTCTTCGGCGTAGGCGGCCCGGTCCGCGGGGTCGGGCAGCTGCTTGCAGACGAAGGCACCTTTGGCGCCGGCGGGCACGATCACCGAGTTCTTCACGTCCTGCGCCTTCACCAGGCCGAGCACCTCGGTGCGGAAGTCCTCCTCCCGGTCCGACCAGCGGATTCCACCCCTGGCCACCCGGCCGAACCGCAGATGGATCGCCTCGAACCGGGGCGAGTAGGCGAACAGCTCGAACTGCGGCCTGGGCGCGGGCAGGTCGGGCACCTGGCCCGGGTCCATCTTCAGCGCCAGGTACGGTGCCCGCGGCCCACCGGCCGGCCCGCCGTTCTCCTGGTAGTAGTTGGTCCGCAGGGTGGCCGTGATCAAGGCCAGGTAGGCGCGCAGGATGCGGTCCTGGTCCAGGCTCGCCACCTCGTCGAGCTCGCCCCGGATCTCCTCGATGATCGCCTCGCTGCGCTCGGCCTCGCCGCCGGACCGCCGTGGGTCGAAGCGCGACTCGAACAGCCGCACCAGCAGCCTGGTCACGACGACGTTCGAGCGCAGCACCCGCTCGATGTAGTCCTGGCTGAACGTGATGCCGGTCTGCCGCAGGTACCTGGCATAGGCGCGCAGCACGACCGCCTGCCGCCAGCTCAGCTCGGCGGCCAGCACGAGCGAGTTGAAGTTGTCGTCCTCGACCAGCCCGCCCCACAGCGCGAGCAGGGCGTCCTCGAACTGCTGCTTGACCTGGAGCTTGGGGTTGGCCGAGGCGGTGCTGCGCACGCCGAAGTCATAGATCCAGAACGGCGCCGGGCTACCGTCGCCGTCGCTCACGAACTCGTACGGGTGCTCGTCCACGACCTCCACGCCCATGTGCTGGAGCTGGGGCAGCACCTGGGACAGCGTGATCGGGCTCTGCGCGCGGTAGATCTTCAGCCGCCAGGCCTGCGGCGGGGTGCCCTGGCCGCCGTCGGCGGCCGCGGCCCTGTGCTGGTGGCCGCTGCTCTGGTACAGCTCGACCGCGACCTGGTCGCCGTCCTTGCGCAGCGCCATGATCCGGCACAGGTCGGCCATCGCGTCCGCCGCGGGCACGTCCGCCTTGTACGTCTCGGGTATCACGTCGCCGAAGGTGGCGACCAGCGCGCGGCCTTCCCGCCCGCCGAGCGAGCGGGTGGACGCCTCCAGCAGGTCGTCGTCCCAGGAGCGGACCGCGGCGATGAGCTTCTGCTCCAGCTCGGCCGCGTCCACGTCGGGCATCGGGTGGCCCCGCTGGCCGCGGACGACCACCTGCAGCCTGGCCAGCACCGATTCACCGATCATGGCGCTGTAGTCGGAGGAGACGCCCTTCAGCGCCGCCATGAGGATCTCCTGGGTGCGATGCCGCACCTTGGTGTTCCACCGGTCCCTCGGCAGGTAGAGCAGGCAGGACATGTACCGGCCGTAGGGGTCCTTGCGCAGGAACAGCCGGGTCTGCTTGCGCTCGCGCAGCCGCAGCACGCCGAGGGTGATCGGGGTCAGCTCGGCCACCGAGGTCTGGAACAGCTCCTCTCTCGGATAGGTCTCGAGGATCTCGGTCAGGTCCTTGCCGTCGTGGCTGTCGGCGGCGATGCCTGCCGCCTCCAGCACGTCGGTCAGCTTCTGCCGCAGCACCGGTATCCGGGTGATGCTCTCGGCGTAGGCGACGTAGGTGTAGAGCCCGAGGAACCGGTATTCGCCGACCACGGTGGGGCCGTCGAACTTCTTCACCGCTATGTAGTCGAGGTAGCTCGGGCGGTGCACGGTGGACCGGGAGTTCGCCTTGGTGAGCACCAGCCGGACCGGCTCGGTGGCCTTCGCCCGTACCTCGGGCGGCAGGGCGGCGAACGCGTCCGAGCCGGGGCGGTCATGCCGCAGGATGCCGAGGCCGGTGCCGGGAACCGCGCGCAGCGCCATGCCCTCCGGGCCGTCCACCAGGTCGTATTCGCGGTAACCGAGGAAGGTGAAGTGCCCGTCGGCCAGCCAGCGCAGCAGCGCCTCGGCCTCTTCGGTGCTGACATCGCCCGCCGCGGTGGGCTGCGGGTCGCGGCCCAGCCGGCTGACGCCGGTGGCCGTCTCGTCCCGTACCTCGACGGCGAGCTGGCCGGCCAGCCGGTCGGCGGCGGCGCGCATCCGCGGGTGGTCCTCCACCGCGACCCGGACGTCGTCGAGGATGCCGCGCAGCTTGGTCTCCAGCTTCTCCTTGCTGAGATCGCCGGACGGCTTGGAGACCTCGATGTGTATCCAGGATTCGTTGATCTCGCCGGTGTCACCGAGGCGGTCCTCCACCGGGCCGAACACCTTGCGCAGCCCCCCGGTGACGTCCCTGTTCACCCTGAGCTGGGGATGCACGATCAGGCTGAGCTCGAGTCCGTAGCGGTCCAGGCTCATCGTCACCGAGTCGACCAGGAACGGCATGTCGTCGGTGACGATGTCCACCACCGCCCGGTCCGGGTCGAAGGCGACATGGTCACTGGCCGCGGCGGATCCCCCGTCGTGCTCGGCGGGGACCCGGACGCAGACCAGGGGGCGGCCCTGCGGCCGGCTCGCGCCGAGCCTGGCGTGCTCGACCGCCACCGCGGCGGCCCGGTCCGGGCCGATGGCGGCCAGGTCGTCGGCCGCGACGTGCCGGTAGTAGGCCTGCAGGTAACTGAGCGGATCGCCAAGACCGGGGATGTCGTCGCGGAGCATCTCGGCGGCCCGGGCCGCGGCCGACGTCAGGAAGGTTTCCTTCGGCTCCTCTGCCGTGAGATTCATTCAAAGCTCCTGAGGGGTAGGCTCAAGCCCTTTCGGAGCGGCTTCGAATGAACCTCGTCCACCAGCATCGGTTCCACCGCCTGCTCCCTTACTGGGTCGGCCCGGCCGCGTCCGGTGCAGCAGGGCGGGCACTCTATAGCCAGTCACGAAGCTCCCAGAGCAGCGGGTAGTAGTGCAAGGCCAGCCGGCGCCTCAGGTAAGGCGCGCCGGTCGAGCCCCCGGTGCCGGACTTCGTGCCAATCTGCCGTTCCACCATCGCCACATGGCGTGCCCGCCACTGGGCGGCCAGCTCGTCGTGGGTGAGGAGGTCTTCGGAGAGCTGCCACAGGTCGTCGTGCTCCGCCCGCCCCCTGGCGATGACCAGGAGCGAGGAGATGAGCTGCTCGTCATCGCCGGTGGGCAGGCCGCGCGCCCGCAGCAGGTCCACGAACCCGTCCCACAGCGACGGCTCGGCCAGCCGTGCGGTGAGCCGCTCCTTCTCCGTCTCGGTGAGCGCGCGGAACCGGGTCAGGAAGCTGGGATCCTTGGCGCCGGAGAGGAACTCCAGCTCACGGAACTGGGCCGACTGGAAGCCGCTGGCCGGCGCGAGCGCGGACCTGAAGTCGAGGAAGTCCTGCGGGGTCATCGTCTCCAGGATCTCCACCTGGCCGACGAGCAGCCGCTCGATCGCGTGCACCCGGCGCAGCAGGTGCCGCGCCTGCCAGGGCCGGCCGGCCAGCATTTCGTCCCTGGCCGCGCCGACCTCGTTCAGCAACTGCTTGAACCACAGCTCGTAGACCTGGTGGACGGTGATGAACAGCAGCTCGTCGTGGGCGGGCGGCTGGGCCTGCGGGATCTGCTGGCCGAGCAGCTCGGGAAGGCGCAGGTAGCTGCTGTAGGTGAGCCGGCCACCCTCTTCGCCGAAGCTGCGGGATCTGGCTTTCCCGCCCTGCTCGTCTGGCTGCGGCGGCCCCGGTTGCCGCGGCCCGTCGCCGGGCGCCGACATGGCCGCACCACGCCGTTGTGGTGATGTCACGGTGCCCCCAAGAATAACTCGGCACATCTGCCCGGGCCGGAAGCAGTGGGGGATCCCGGCCGCCTTAACGCTTCCGTGACCAGTCCGAGACGTGAGTCTCTGGGCCCGCCCCGCTCCTGGCAGGCGATGAGCGACGGGGTCCGCTGGGAGCCGCCCGGCGATTTTCTTTCTTTTTATTAAAATGAAAATAGATCAAAGAACGGATGTGCCAGCGGGACGAGTCAGATCATTGATGGCGCGGACGACGGATGGCGTGTCGGCCAGACCGTCGAGCACGGCGTTCGCACCCGCCGCGACCAGCTCGGAATGGGCCGACCGGCCGCTGGCCACCGCGATCGACCAGGCACCGCCGACCCTGGCGGCCTCCACGTCGCGGGGCGAATCGCCGATGTACACGGTCGCCGACTCGCTGAAGGTGACCCGCCGCGCCTGCGCCGCACGGGTCCTGGCGACCTGCAGCAGCGTCCCCTTCGGATAGGCCTCGGAGCCATAGCCGCCGATCGTGAAGTCGACCAGCTGGTCCAGGCCGAAGGCGCGCAGCTTGATGATCGCGTTCGGCTTGATCGTCCCGGTGAGCACGGTCTGCACCACACCGGGCAGGCTGGCCACCGCGGCCAGGGCCTGGTGGGCACCGGGCAGCATCCGGCCCTTCTGCGTCAGCAGGCTGGCGCGCTGGCTGAACTCCACGGCCAGTGCGGCGGTGTAGTCGGCAAGCAGGCGCTGCGTATCGTCGAGGTTGGCCGGCTTCGCCGAGTTCAGGGCCAGCGCGTCGAAGAACATCTCCGAGTCGGTCCGCCCGGCGGTCTGTGGCAGCTGCACCAGCGGGCGCCCGGTCACCTGCCGGAACGCTTCGACGCAGGCGTCGCGGGTGATCTGTCCGACGTCAACCAGGGTCAGATCGATGTTCCACAGGATGAGGCGGTGAATGGGGGCCTCCGGCGCTGGCAAAAGACACGGACGGGGTCGACGCTATCCGGATTAACGTCGCAGAATGCCAATGTCCGCCAGGAGGTTACAGCTTGCGCAGGAATGCGTTGGCGATCGGCCCGGCGCTGTCCGCGCCGAAGCCGCCGCCCTCGACCAGCACCGCGAACGCCACATCGCCCTGGTAGCCGATGAACCAGCCGTGCGAGGGCGGGTGGGGGCCCGAGCCGTACTCGGCCGTTCCCGTCTTGCCGTAAACGCCGGGCGGGAAGCCGACCGAGGCCGCGGTGCCCCTGGTGACCACCGCCTGCATCATCGGGCGCAGCGCGGCCAGGATGCCTGCGGGCAGGGCGTGCGGGCTGGCGGTCTGCCGAGGCGCCGGGCTGGTGACCAGCACCGGCGGCCGCCAGCTGCCGTCGTCGATGGCCGCCGCTTCGCTCGCCTGGCTGAGCGGGTTGACCAGGTCGGTACCTTGGCCGAAGGCGTCGGCGGCCAGGTCGACCCCGGCTCGTGGCGTGGTGAACTTGCCGAGCGTGGCCGGGATGCCGAGCGCGGGCTGGGCGTTGTAGCCGAAGGTGGTGGCCATCGACGCGAGCGCGGGGCCGTCAAGGCGCTGGGTGGCGAGCAGGGCGAACGTGGTGTTGCACGAGATGGCGAAGGCGTTCAGCAGGCTGGTCGTGCCAAGCTGCTCGTTGTTGTCGTTGTGGAACACCCGGCCGTCGATGGTCACCTGGCCGGGGCACTGCACGCTGCTGGACGGGGTCATGTCCTTCGCGGCCAGGGCGGACCCGGTCACGATCTTGAAGGTCGAACCGGGCGGGAAGATCCCCTCGAGCGCCCGGTCGAACCCGCCGGGGCGTTCCACCACGGCCAGTATCCGGCCGGTGGACGGCTGGATGGCCACCATGTCCACCGGCTTGGACGTGTGCGCTGACGAGACCGCCTGCGACGCGGCCAGCTGATCCCGCATGTCGATGCCCGTGTGGACGGGCGTGCCGTTGACGGCGGCGAACTTGGCCGCGGTCGCGTCGATCTGCTTGCCCGGTCCCTCGATCCGGATGGTCAGCGACGGCCGCCCGGCCAGCTGAGCCTGGTAGGCCTGCTCGATCCCGCCCTCGCCGATCTGGTCACCGGCGACGTACGGCGCCCCGAGTGCCTTGGCCTGCTTGGCGGTGGCCGTCACCAGCTCGCCGGTCAGCAGCGAGATCGACCCGGACTCGGCGGCTACCTGCGGCGAGCTGAGCACGGCCCCGTCGGCCGAGATGATGCCAGCCCTGGCCGGCCAGGCGGCGCTGAGCGCGAACCGCTCGCCGGAGCGGAACCCCGGGTAGATGGCGGCCGGGCTCCAGTTCACCCACCACTGGCGGTTGCGCACCACCAGCGCCAGGCGGCCGTGATAGGTCCAGACGTGCCCGCTGATCAGGTCCGCCGTGGCCGTGAACGCCGCCTGGGCCGACCCGCCCGTGCTGGTCACCGCGCCGGGCGCCAGGTGGATGCTGCGGATGCCGGCCTCGGCCGCCACCTGCTTCAGCGGCCCGGCCACCCCGCCGTCCGGCACACCCACGCTGACCTTGTCCATGGCCGGGTAGTTACCGCGCTGCCAGGCCGCCAGATAAGTGCTCGCCGTCTGCTGCGGGCTGCCCTTGGTCCGCAGCAGGAAGTAGCTGCCCACCCCCGCGCCTGCCCCGATGACCAGCACCGCGGCCACGACAACGATGACGATCGTCCGCCGCCGGTTCCCAGGCCGCCGCCCACCAGGCGGCCGCCCGCTTCCGGACGAGTACTGACCCGGCGGGTACTGCTGCGCTGACGGGGCCTGGCGTTCGGGCCGGTACAGACCCGGCAGGAAGTCGTCTCCAGGCGGGTGCTGATCTTCTGACCGGTGCTGGCTCGGCGGGTACTGGCGTTCGGACCGGTACTGGCCCGGTGAGTCATCGCCCGAGGGGTACGAATCAGGTGTGGATCGGTCGTGCATGGAATGGCCCCGCTCCCATTGCCCGCGCACGGCTTGGGATCAGCCGCACATGAAATCGGTCCCCCTTGCCTGCGCTAGCGTATGCGCCGTTCGAGGTGCTGCGGGCCCCAGTCCAGGATCAGCAGGTTTCGTTTTGGTCTCCGGCCGCGGGCTCCGTCCAGGCCCTCCCTGCAACCTCACCCCATATGCGGATACCGGTAATCCGTCGGCGGCACGAACGACTCCTTGATCGTCCGGGCGTTCACCCACCGGATCAGGTTGAAGATCGACCCCGCCTTGTCATTGGTCCCGCTGGCCCTGGCGCCGCCAAATGGCTGCTGCCCCACGACTGCCCCGGTCGGCTTGTCGTTGATGTAGAAGTTGCCGGCCGCGAACCGGAGCACTTCCGTCGCGTCCGCGATCGCCGTCCGGTCCTGGGCGATGATCGAGCCGGTCAGCGCGTAGCTGGCGATGCCGGCTGCCTGGGTGAGCATCTCGGAGTAGGCACCATCGTCGTAGACGTGCACGGCGAGGATCGGCCCGAAGTACTCGGTGGTGAAGATCTCGTTCGCCGGGTCGGCGCATTCGAGCACGGTGGGCTGCACGAAGTAGCCCTCGCTGTCGTCGGCGCGGCCACCGGCCAGCACCCGGACGGACTCGGCGTTGGCGGCCCGCTGCAGGGCCGCGGCATGCTTACCGAACGCGCGGCCGTCGATGACGGCACCCATGAAGAGCGACAGGTCGGACGATACGTCGCCCATGGTGAGCGACTCCACCTGGCCGATGAAGTCGTCGCGTACACGGGACCAGATGGACCGGGGGATGTAGCAGCGGGAGGCGGCCGAGCACTTCTGGCCCTGGTACTCGAAGGCACCGCGGACCAGGGCGGTGAGCAGCACGTCGTGGTCGGCGGAGGGGTGGGCGATGACGAAGTCCTTACCGCCGGTTTCGCCGACCAGCCGCGGGTAGCTGCGGTACCCGGCGATGTTCTCGCCGATGGTCCGCCACAGGTGCTGGAAGGTCTGGGTGGAGCCGGTGAAGTGGATGCCGGCCAGGTCCGGGTGCGGCAGCGCCACGCCGGACAGCGACTGGCCGTGGCCGGTCACCATGTTGATCACTCCGGGTGGCAGCCCGGCTGCCTCGAGCGCCCGCATGATGAAGTGGGCGGACAACTGCTGGGTGTGGGAGGGCTTCCAGACCACGGTGTTGCCGAGCAGCGCCGGTGCGGTCGGCAGGTTGCCCGCGATCGAGGTGAAGTTGAACGGCGTGATGGCCAGCACGAAGCCTTCGAGCGGGCGGTACTCCATGCGGTTCCACACACCCAGGGAAGACTCGGGCTGCTCGGCCAGCAGCCGCCGGGCATAGTGGACGTTGAACCGCCAGAAGTCGATCAGCTCGCAGGCCGCGTCGATCTCGGCCTGGAGCGGCGACTTGGACTGGCCGAGGATCGTTGCCGCGTTGACCGTGGAGCGCCACGGGCCGGCCAGCAGGTCGGCCGCCTTGAGCAGGATCGCGGCCCGGTCGTCGAAGGACAGCGCGCGCCAGCCGGGTGCCGCCTTGGCCGCGGCGTCGATGGCGGCCGCGACGTCCTCGTCGGTCGCGTTGCCGAGCTGGCCGAGGACATGCCGGTGGTTGTGTGGCTGGACCACGTCGATCAGCGCGCCACTGCCCATCTGCTGCTTTCCGCCGATGGTCATGGTCAGCTCGGTCTGCCCGTCGGCAAGCTCCTTGACCTTGCTCTCAAGCACCGCCCGGTCGTGGCTGCCCGGTGGGTACTGCCTGACGGGCTCGTTGGCTGGTACGGGCACGCTGGTCACGGCGTCCATGACATTCTCCTGGGTGCTATCCGGCATCGCTGGCGGGAATAACCCCATCGTCGCATGGCCCGGGCTCAGCGCTACTGGGCTGTGTCTTCTGTGAAAGTCGCGTTATGCAAAATCACCTACCCGGTGACTGTGGCCAGAACTGGCCCGATCACTCGCGCAGACCCTCCGGGCCTGCACTCGCGATGCGGTTTGCATAACGCTCCTGGGGGCTCAGTCGAACAAATAGGGCAACTCCTGAACGGCGTACCACAGCAGGTCATTCCCCTCGGCGCCGTCCACGGTGAAGCTGGCGTCCGCATCGCCCTGGTCGGCGGCGGGGATGGCGGCGACGGCGGCCTGCACGCCGGCAGCGGCGCCGGGGTCATCGATGTGCGCAGACGCCAGCCTGGCGATGGGAACCGCGGCGCTGACCAGCACGGCGGCGGGCTCGTCGGCATACCCGGCCGGGCTGACCTGGTCGTCGGGGACCTCGGCGGCCACGGTGACCCGCCGGGGCGGGGCCTGCGCGTCGACCGAGAGCAGCCGCAGCGATGCGCGGGCTGCCACACTCATCGCCGCATACTCCAGCTCTTCCTGATCGCCGCTCGCGTACCACTCGCGCAGCGCGGGGGTGACCGCGAAGGCGGCCAGCGGGGGCGGCCCGAACTCCCCGGCCCGCAACGCCGCCGCGAGCGCCGGCATCGTCGATGCCAGGTAGATGCGCATCTCTCTAACTTCCGTTCAGACGTTCGGGATTCTCGGCTGCCAGGCCGCGCGGGCCGACCGCCGTGATGACGGCTGCCACGGCCGCCTCCAGGCTCTCGTGCTCCCAGACGCGGACCACGCTCCAGCCGGCCGCCGTCAGCATCTCGTCCGCCGCGCGGTCGCGCTCCACGTTCTTGCGCAGCTTGGGGGCCCAGTACCAGCCGTTGACCGCCGGGTTCCTGCCGTGCTCCGGGCAGGCATGCCAGAAGCAGCCGTCCACGAAGACGGCGACCCGGCGCGCGGTGAACGCGATGTCCGGCCTGACCCGCTTGCCGGTGTCCAGGTCGAGCCGGTAGTCCTTCCGGTACCGGTAGCCCAGCTTGTGCAGGGCCTGGCGCAGCAGGATCTCGGGCTTGGTGTCGGTGCGGCGAATGGCCCGCATGTTCGCGCTGCGCCCGGGGCTGGACGGGCGCGGGTAGTCCGCCATGCCCGCCTACGCTAGCCCGGCAATCAGCCCGTCAGGGGGAGATTGAGCAGGCCGGCCAGGCGGGCGGTGGTGGCCAGGGGGTCGCGGTGGTGCAGGCCGGCCATGCCCAGGGCAGTTGCGGCGTCGACGTTCGCCTTGACGTCGTCGATGAAGACACATTGCTGAGGTGGCAGGCCGAGCTGGGCGGCGGCGTGCAGGAAGATCTCCTCTTCGGGCTTGCGCATGCCGACTTCGGCCGAGATTATCCAGGCGTCGAACAGCTCGGGGAAGACCCCGCGGGGGTAGTCGTTGTTCCCCCACGAGTTGGATAGCAGGCAGGTCCGGATGCCGGCTCCGCGCAGGGTACGCATCAGGTCGTACATGGCCGGGATGGGCTCGCTGCCGGCGAACATCCGGCCGAGCAGGCCCGCGGCCGGCACGGGAGCCCCGTCGGTCCGGATCAGCCGGGCGGCGAGCTCGCGCTCGAACTCGGCTGGGTCGCCCTGGCCGCGCTCGAGCCGGTGGACCGGGTTGTCCTGGGGATCCCCCTCGTAAGCCTGGCTTATCCAGGGGCGCATGACGGCCGTGTAGCTGCGCTTGTCGATGAGATCGGCTTCGAGCCAGGCCTCGACCGTGTCGGCTATCGAATTGGTCAGCACCCCGCCCCAGTCGGTGATCACACCGCGCAGCCCACCGCTGTGCAGTTGTTCCCCGGGTGCCGGTGACGCGGCTTCAGTTAGCTCATCCACAGCCACACGATAATGCGCTGGGGCGCCGGCGCCTGGCGCGATAATGTCGGGGGTCATGCCAGATTTCACGCGGCGCTTCAACGTCCGGATCCCGATGCGGGACGACGTCACCCTGTCCGCCGACCTGACCCTGCCCGAGTCGCTTCCGGCACCCGTGGTGGTGCTCAGGACGCCGTACGGCAAGTCGGGCGAGCCGCAGTCGAAACGCGGCACGACGTTCGCCAAGGGCGGCTACGCCACCCTGGCCGTCGATGTGCGCGGGCGCGGCGACTCCGACGGGGAGTTCCAGCCCTACCGTAACGACGGCCCGGACGGCTTCGACGTCATCGGGTGGGCCGCGGCGCAGGACTGGTGCAACGGGGATGTGGCCACCCACGGCGGCAGCTACCTTGGCCGGGTCCAGTGGCTGACCGCGCTCGAACGGCCGCCCGCGCTGCGCGCCATGGTGTGCGTCGTCACGCCGAGCGACCCGTTCGTGGAAATCCCGTCCGGCGTGCCGACGCCGATGCATATCAACTGGTACCGCCTGGTGGACGCGCGCGTGCCGCAGTACCGGGAGAGCGTGGACTGGACGCAGGTCTACCAGCACCGGCCGCTGGCGACCATGGACGAGGCGGCCGGGTTCTTCTCGCCGAACTGGCGTGAGGAGATCATCCACCGGACCCTGGACGAGTGGTGGGAGCCGGTGCGGTACCAGCACCGGATCGGCGAGATCGACCTGCCGGTGCTGCACGTCTCCGGCTGGTACGACGACGAGCAGATCGGCACCCCGGCGAACTTCGCCGCGATGGTCGCGGCCGGCCGGGCCGGGCAGCGGCTGCTGATGGGGCCGTGGGGTCATCAGGTCAACACCACCCGCACGATCGGCGAGGTGGACTTTGGCCCGCAGGCCCTCATCGACCTCGACGCAGCCGTGCTGGCGTTCCTCGACGAGCACGTGAAGGGCATCAAGCCCGGGCAGCCGGCCGCCCCGGCCCGCATCTTCGTGATGGGCGCGAACGAGTGGCGGGACGAGCCGAGCTGGCCGCCGCCGTACGTGGCCGAGACGGCCATGTACCTGTCCAGCGGGGGCTCGGCGAACAGCCTGAACGGTGACGGGCGGCTAACCGCCGGGGCGCCAGCGGAGGACCAGCCCGCCGACATGTGGGTGCACGACCCGGACCGGCCGGTGCCGTTCATCACCGAGTCCAGCAGCACTCAGATCGGCGGTCCCGATGACTACCACGGCGTCGAAACCCGTGGCGATGTGCTGGTCTACAGCAGCGACCCGCTGACCGAGCCGGTCGAGATCATCGGCCCGGTGCGGCTCATCGCACACGTGGCCACCTCGGCCGCCGATACCGATGTCATGGCCAAGCTGGTCGACGTGCACCCGAACGGCTTCGCGCAACGGCTCTGCGACGGCATGGTCCGGCTGCGGTACCGGAACGGTTTCAGCCGCGAGGACCTCATCACACCGGGCGAGGTCTACGAGGTCAGCGTCGTGATGTGGGACACCTGCGTGCGGCTGGAGCCCGGCCACAGGCTGCGGATCGACATCGCCTCGGCGGCCTTCCCGAAGGTGGACGTGAACCTGGGAACCGGCGGCGACATGGTGACCGAGACCGAGGGTGTCATCGCGCACAACGAGATCTGGCACACCCCGGCCAGGCCATCACGGCTGCTCCTGCACACCCGCAAGGGACAGTGACTGGCTGGCGGCTAATATATTTTTTTGATTGACTTAATAGGCAATGTCGTTAAACATAGCCGCATGAGTTCCGTCGATCTGCGGTTCGTCACCCTGATCGGAAACCCCAAGGCTGGGTCGCGCACTGCCACGGTGGCCCTGGCCGCCACCCGCGCGGTCATCGGGGCGGCCGGCGTGCAGGCGCGGCACGAGACCGTCGACCTGTCGGCGCTGGCCTGCCGGCTGCTGCTGCCGCAGGCCTCGGCGGCGATCGAGGTCGCGGTCGAGGAGGTGCTCGGGGCCGACGTGGTGCTGGTGGCGAGCCCCACTTACAAGGGCACCTATACCGGCCTGCTCAAGGTGTTCCTCGACCGGCTCGGTTACCGTGCGCTCGCCGCCACGGTCGCGCTGCCGCTGCTGGTCATGAAGCGCCCCGAGCACGCGCTGGCAGTGGAGGTGCACATGCGGCCGCTGCTGATCGAGCTCGGCGCGACCGTGCCCACGCCAGGCCTCGCGGTGATGGAGTCCGACCTCGGCACGCTGGACCACCTGCTGCTGCCCTGGGCGCGCCGGGTGAGCGGCGCCGTGACCGCCCGTGCGACGGCCCTGGCCGCAGCCAGGGTGTCAGCCTAGGCGGAACCGTCAGCCTGGGCCGCCGGCATCCGGAACCTGGGCAGCGGGGAGGCCAGCAGAGACGCCGCGCCGATGACGCCGCCCACCACGGCGATCCACAGGGTGGGCCGCAGGCCGATGAGCGTGCCCAGCGTGCCGCCGACCAGGGCGCCGATGGGCCTGGTCCCGTAGTTGACGGCCTGGAAGGCGCCGCTGACCCTGGACCGCAGCTCGTCGGGGATCACCACCGCGAAGATCGCGCCGATGCTGATGTCCAGCAGCATCACGCCAAAGCCGATCAGGAACTCGGCCAGGAAGAGCAGGCCGAGGACGAGCGGCTTGGGACCGGCTGCCAGCGGCCAGCCCACGACCGCCCCGGTGAACATGAGCGCACCGAGCGTGTAGGTCCAGCCGATCCCGATCCGGCTGGCCAGCTTCGTGGTGGACAGCGAGCCGATCACACCGCCGACCGCACCCGCACCGAGCACGAGCCCGAGCACACCAGGCCGCAGGTGCAGGACGCGGGTGGCGTACAGCACCATCAGGGCGAAGAACACGAAGTTGAAGAAGTTGACGATCGAGACCGACACCAGCGACGCCCGCACGACCGGCGAACCGGCGATGAAGCGGGCCCCGGCGGTCAGCGAGCCCTTGCCACCCCGGTCCGGCGGCGCCTCGGCCGGCTTGATCCGGCTGAGGAAGAAGGCCGACCCGAGGAACGACAGCGCGTCCGCGACGACCGCGGCCGGCGCGGTGAACAACTGCACGAGCAGCCCGCCCAGGCTGGGGCCGCCGACGAAGGAGAAGGCGCGGCTGGCGTATATCAGCGAGTTACCCTCCACATACTGGTCCGACGGCATGACCTTGACCGACAGCGAGCTGTCGCTGACCGTGAACAGGATGCTCAGTGTCCCCGTGCCGAGCGCGACGCCATACAGCTGAGCCAGGGTGAGCACGTGCAGCGCGTAGCAGACGGGCACGCTGGTCAGCAGGGCCGCGCGGCCGAGGTCGGCAGCGATCATGATGGCCCGGCGGCGGCCGAACCGGTCCGCCCACACCCCCGCGTGCACCGCGAACAGCAGGCTTGGCAGCCAGACGGCACCGGTCAGCAGGCCCATCTGGGCCGCCCCCGCGTGCAGCACGAGCACGGCGGTGAGCGGCAGCGCGATGGCCGAGATCTGATCGCCGAACATGGAGATCGACTGCGCGCTCCAGTAGCGCCGGAACGTCTGCTCCCGCAGCAGCGGTGGAATCCGGGAGCCGAGGCTCTTGCGAACCCGGCCGGTATCCGGCATTGCCTGCTGGTCCGTGGCGATCATCGTCCGGCTCCGCTGGCCTGTTCGGGGGCGCCGGAGATGCCGCCGGGGAACGCGAGGTGCAGGAAGGTGATCTGGCGCGCGCCGGGCGGCCGCAGCTCCGGGTTCTCCAGCCTGCCCAGGTAGCGGTCCATCATCGTCTCGGTCTCCGCCGCCAGGCCGGCCAGTTCGCCGGAGGTGAGATAGAGCATCGTGTCGCCGAAGTGAGCGGCGTGCTGCCACTCGGCGGGCTCGCCCGGCTTAGCCTCCAGCCAGCGCATCAGGGCCTCGAACCAGCGCTCGGCGATCACGGTGTCGAGCAGCCCCAGGGCAGCGGCGGCCTCGGGGGTCTCGGCCACGGTGGGCCAGGAGGTGAACATCGTGGCCGCGCGCCAGGGACGCTCCCGGCCTTTGCCGCCACCCGCCTCTTCGACCAGGCCGTATTTGGCTAGCTGGCGAAGGTGGAACGAACAGCTCGCCGAGCTCTCGTTGATGAGGGCACCGGCCTGAGTGGCGGTGAGGGGGCCTTCGCGGCGGAGGAGAGCGACCAGGGAGAGCCTGATGGGGTGGGCCATGGCCCGGAGGGCCCTTGGATCGGTCAGCTGGGTGACCCGGCGGGCGGCGGCGGGGCTGTCTGGGCTGTCATCAGGCATACGTCCAAAGATAGCTTTGCAAAGCTTCCTTTGAAAGGAGTTCTTTGGAAAGAATGCTTGGGATACACGTCGAGCTGAGCTGGCGAGCTGTGCGGTGTCCCCATGTTCTTCGTCAAGCCACCCGGCGCCGCCGGGCCAAGGGGGTCACTGGCACTTCGACACCACAGGGTGGCGGTCCATGGCCCATCGACACCACAGGAGGAGTGCCCCCATGCTTCTGGTCAAGCCACCCAGCGCCGCCGGGCCAAGGGGGTCACTGGCACTTCGACACCACTGGGTGGCGGTCGATGGCCCATCGACACCACAGGAGGAGTGTCCCCATGTTTCTGGTCAAGCCACCCAGCGCCACCGGGCCAAGGGGGTCGCTGGCACTTCGACACCACTGGGTGGCGGTCCATGGCCCATCGACACCACAGGAGGGATCGACACCACAGGGGAGCGGGCCGCGGGCCTGGGCGGGCCGCGGGCGGTGGTGGATATCGGGTGGTCTGGGGGTTTAGGTGGTCTGGGTTACTTTGGTGAGGCCTCGGGGGGTGTCGGGGTTCAGGTTGAGGCGGCGGGCCAGGGCCTCGGTCAGGAGCTGGCCGGGGACGATGAGGCCGATGGGGGCCAGCCATTCGGGGAGGCGGGGGCCGGGGAGGGAGCGGTCGCATTCGCGGGCCAGGTCGGGGCCGCCGCCGATGGCCAGGGCCATGGCGTTGGCGGTGGTGACGCGGCGGGCCAGCTTGATGGCGCCGTCCAGGGCTGGGCCGGAGTTGGCCGCGACGATGATGGCCGGGGTGCGGGCGTCTACGACGGCTATCGGGCCGTGCAGGAGGTCGGCGTAAGAGAGGCCCATGGCGTGCAGGTAGCAGGCCTCTTTGAGCTTGAGGGCCAGCTCCAGGGCAGCTGCGTAGGCCAGGCCGCGGCCGGAGACGACCATGCCGACGGCGCCGGCCAGGGCGGCGGCGGCGCCGTCGATGTCGCCGGGGTCGGTGAGCATGCGCTCGATCTCGCCGGGGACCTGGCTGAGCTCGGCCGGGTCTACGTTCGCGCCGAGGCCGATGCCCAGGACGGCCAGGGCGGCCAGCTGGGAGCTGAAGGTTTTGGTGGCTGGGACGGCTCGTTCGGCGCCGGCAGCGGTGACCAGGGCCAGGTCAGCGGTCTCGGCCAGTGGGGAGTCTGCCGAGTTGGTGACGGCCAGGGTCTTGGCGCCGCAGCGGCGCGCCCAGGCCAGGGTTTCAACTATCTCCTCGGTCCGGCCGGACTGGGACAATGCGACCGCGAGGATGCCGGACAGGTCGGCCTGGCTGTGGTAGGTGGTGGCCACCGACGGGGAGGCCAGGGTGGCCAGCCTGCCCGCGTAGACCTGAAGCAGGTAGCTGCCGTAGACGGCCGCGTTGTCCGAGGTCCCGCGCGCGATGAACAGCACCTGCCTGGTGCCGGCGCCGAGCGCCGCGATCTCGTCGGTACGGGGCAGCAGCGCGTCCAGGGTGGTGCGCAGCGCGGCCGGCTGCTCACCGATCTCGGTCCGCATCTGGGTGACCGGGCTCACCGTCTCACTTGATGCACCACTCACTGCCGCTCCTTCTCGTCGACCTCTAGTTGACACCGGCCGCGGCACGCCCGGCTTGCGACGCCGAGTACACCATGGTCCCGTTGACCCAGGTTGCCTGGGTGCGCAGGTTGTCGCCCAGCCAGACCAGGTCAGCGGCCGCGCCCGGGGTGATCCTGCCCAGGTCGGGGCGGCCGATCAGGTCTGCTGGGATGCGGGTGGCGGCGGCCACCGCGTCGGTCAGGCTGGCCCCGGTGGCCACCAGGTTGGCCACCGCGACGTCCATGCGCAGCGCGGAGCCGGCCAGGGTGCCATCGGAGCGGACCGGCGGCACGCCGTCACCGGGCGGCAGTTCGATCGGCTCGCCGCCGAGAATGTAGCGGCCCGGTGGCATGCCCGCGCACGCGGCGGCGTCGGTAACCAGGCAGATCCGGCCCGGGGCCGCGGCAACCGCGATCGCGCAGACCTGGCCCACCACGTGGTGCAGGTCGGCGATGAGGCCGCTGGTCAGCCTGGTGTCGGTCAGCGCCTGGCCGGGCACGCCCGGCTCGCGGTGGTGCAGCGGACGCTGGGCGTTGAACAGATGAGTGACCATCCGGGCACCCGCGTCGGCTGCCTGCGCCACCTGCGCCGCCGTCGCGTCGCTGTGGCCCACGCTGACCAGGATGCCCGCCTGGGTGAGCTGGCTGACCGCCGCGATGCCGCCGGGGCGCTCGGGAGCGAGGGTGACGAGCTTGAGCAGGCCCGATCCGGCCGCGATCAGCTCGGCCACGGCGGCCGGGGACGGGTCGGTGATCCAGCCGGGGTTGTGCGCGCCGCGGCGGACCGGGGCGATGAACGGGCCCTCCATGTGCACGCCGAGCACCCGGGCTCCGCCCGGCAGGCCGGGGTGCAGCGCTGCCGCGTTGCGCAGCGAGGCGGCGAGCCGCCCGGCCGGCGCGGTGATGATCGTGGGCAGGAACGCGGTCGTGCCGGTCTCAGGGAGCCGGCCGACCACGGTGGCCCAGCCGCCCGCGTCCGCCGTGGCGAACTCCACGCCGAAGTACCCGTTGACCTGGAGGTCGACGAAGCCGGGCAGCAGCAGGCCGGCCGGAAGCTCGATGTCGGGCGAGCGCGGCGGCGGGCCGGCGCCGACCTCGGCCACGCGGCCGTCACGGACCAGGACATATCCCGGGGACAGCACACCCGAGCCGACGGTGGCAGGGATCAGCCGCGGTGCCGTCAGCACCAGCTCGGTCGTTGCCGTGCCAGCCATGAACGCTCCATCCTGCCAGGCCAGTCAGGAAGCCCTAGCATTATTCAGAACCGCATCACGAGTGCAGGCCCCGGGGGACCGCGCGCGCTGCCGGGCCAGCCAGGACTGCGGTTCCGGCACAATTCTGAATAACGCGATCTTCAGTAAGCACTGCTCGGCCGGTCTAGACCATTCTGCCAGCCGCGCTCGTCTCGTCTGCCGCCGCGGTCGCCCGGTGGGCGGCGGCCGACATCATGATCCGCATCTCGGCCGCCACGTCGGCGGGCCGCTCCATCTGGGCGACGTGGCCGGTTCGCGGCAGCACCACCACCCGCCCGTAGCGGAACGCGCGGGCGGCCCGGCCGGCCATCCGGGGGTCGACCAGCCGGTCGTGGCTCCCGTAGACGACGAGGGTGTCAGCCGCGATCTGGGCGGCATCGCGCCACAGCGAGGCCGGCCCGCGATGGAAGTACTCGGAGATCAGGCCCTTGGCGGACTTGAGCAGGACATCGCCGGCGTAGCCGAGCGCGTCCTCCCGCTCGACCTCGGCGACATCCTCGGCGAACCGGTCCGGATGCACGGTACCGGCGTCGAAGTAGACATCGCGCAGGGTGACCTCCACCCTCCGGCGCGCCGGGATCTTGCCCGCCCGGCGGACCATCCAGGGGCCGAACCCCGGGATCCGCAGCGCGGATACCCGGGCGGGAATCATCCGCGGCCACAGGTCCGGCAGCGCCGGGGAGATCAGGGTCAGCGTCCTGACCAGGTCCGGCCGGTGCGCGGCCAGGCTCGTGCAGACGGCACCGCCGAGCGAGTTGCCGACCAGGTGAACCGGCCCGTGCCCGCCGTGTTCTATCAGCGCCGCGACCAGGGTGGCCTGAGCCCCGATCGAATAGTCACCGTCCGGCGCGGGCGGTGAATGGCCGTTACCCGGCAGGTCCACGGCCTCGCAGCCGAGCGGGTGCCCGCCAGGCCATCGTGGCCAGGCGGTGTCCGGGTCGCCGGTGCCCGGCTGGCCGGGCACCGGGTCGGGCCGGCGGAGCAGGTCCATCAGGTCGGTCCAGTTGGTAGACGAACCGCCGAGGCCGTGCACGAACAGGGCTGGCTCGGCGCCAGGTTCCGCGGGCGCCGCCCGGACGTAGATCTCAGCCGCACCCACGCTTACCAGCCGCCCCGGCCAGTGCGGGATCGGCGGTTCAGGCCGCGCCCCTGCGGCGGATGGCCGGTCCATGCGGGCAAGCCTAACCCGGTCGATGTGACATCGCTGGGGTCTGGTGCCCGGTCATGTCACATCGACCGGCATGTACCCGGCATGTATTCGGTGATCGCTCCGGCACAACAGTGGGAAGAGGTGGGCTTTGTCCGAGTCGTCGGATTCGGCATTGTTTGCCGGTCTGCGGACGCCCGGACCTCCGGCTGCGATGATGAACGGACCAAATTCCCGCGCGGCGGGACTGGGGACACGCCTGCCAGGCGACGGAGGGAGACCACCGCCGGGCGGCGAGGGGCGAGTTCGGCGGGCGCGGGAGGGAGACCAAACGCCCGGTTGGGCTGGAGGGAAGGTAGGACACATGCCACAGTTCGATGTCGTCGTGTTCGGCGGCGGGACCGCCGGTGTGCACGTCGCCACCGAGGTGGCCAGGGCGGGCCGTACGGTTGCCGTCATCGAAGCCGGCCTCGTCGGGGGCGAGTGCCCGTATCTCGCCTGCATGCCGTCGAAGTCACTGCTTCAGTCGGCCCAGCGGGGAGAGACCTGGGAGCACGCGGTCGCCCGCAGGGACGAGGTGACCGGCCACCTGGACGACGCGGCCGCCGCGGCGCGGCTGGCCAGGGCCGGAGTGACCCTGATCCGCGGCACGGCCATGGTGAGCGAGCCGGGTGTGGTCGAGGTGACGCCCATCGCCGCCGCTCCGGAGCAGGTGCACGACATCCGGGCGGGCAACCTCCCGGACACGGCGATCGCCTCGCTCGGCTACACCGATCTGGTGATCGCCACCGGAAGCGAGCCGGTGGCCCCGCCGATCGAAGGCCTGGCCGACGTCCCGGCCTGGACCAGCGCGGAGGCGCTGACCGGTCCCGACCTGCCCCGCCGGCTGATCGTGCTCGGCGGCGGGCCGGTCGGCTGCGAACTCGCCCAGATCTACGCGGCGTTCGGCAGCCAGGTGACGCTGATCGAGGCGGAGGACCACGTGCTGCCCGGGGAGGCGAAGTTCGCCGGGGAACTGCTGGCCGACGCGCTGCGCCGGACGGGTGCCGACGTCCGGCTCGGGTCCAACGCGGTGAAGGCGGAGACCACCGACACCGGGCTGGCGCTGACCCTGGCCGATGGGAGCAGGATCGAGGCCGACCGGGTGCTGCTGGCCACCGGGCGCAGGCCACGGCACGGCGGCCTGGGGCTGGACAATCTCGGCGTCGAGATCGAGCCGGGCACGGCCCTGCCGGTGGATACGTACTGCCGGGTGCTGCCGACCGCCGCTGCCACCGGACGCGGCCGCAGGAAGAGCTCCATCCCGGTGTGGGCGGCCGGGGACGTGACAGGGGTGGCGGCGTACACGCACACCGCCAGCTACCAGGCACGCATCGTGGTGGCGAACATCCTCGGCGACGAGCGGGAGGCCGACTACCGCGCGATCCCCCGCGTGGTCTACACGGCCCCCTCGGTGTATGCGGTCGGGCTGTCCCCGGCCCAGGCGGCCGCGGCCGGGATCGAGCTGGACACGGCGGGCTTCGACCTCGCGGAGACCGCCCGGGCGACCGTGCAGGACGACGACAGGGGCCGCGTGGAGCTCTACGCCGACCCTGACGACGGTGACGTCCTGGTCGGGGCCGCCGCGGTCGGCCTCAACGCGGAGGAGTGGATGTCGGAGGTCACGCTCGCGGTGCGGGCAGCTATCCCGCTCGGCACGCTGGCCGACGTCGTGCACGCCTTCCCGACCTACGGGGGGGCCATCGAGCAGCTCGTCCGCGACCTGGCGGCCAGGAAACCACGCGGCGAGTGACGCGTGACCGCTCGCCGGGCCGCGGGTCTGGGTCGGCTGGCTGGCCCGCGATTGGCTGGCGGTGAGCGGCCGGGCCGGGTGGCACCGTTCCGTTGACATAGAAAACATCTTTTGAATCTGCCGGGCACGGGCGGATAGCCTTGAGCGCGGCACGAAAGAGAGCGGCCGAGGGGAAACACCGGATGACCGACAGGGATTTGGAGGAGCCGGAGGACGACGTGGCGGAGCAGGCCCGCCCCGTCCTGGCCGACACCGAGGGCACGGCGGAACCGGCGCGCGAGATGCCCCTGGACGTGAACGAGGCCGACGCCGCAGAGCAGTCCCGTGCCATCGAAACGGACGATGACGAGTACCGCTGACACACTTCCCGGCGACTCGCGGATGTCACGACCTCGGCACGAACCCTTACTGAGTCGTAGGATTACCGGAAACGGGGTGGAACTGCCACCGCGCTGACACACCGGAGACCGCGTTGACCGCTACCCCCGATGCCCGGCCACGCAGCACCAGGCTGCCAAGGCCGGCCAGGCGGCGCCAGCTGCTCGGGGCCGCACAAGAGATATTCGTTTCGCAGGGGTATCACGCCGCCGCCATGGACGAGATCGCCGAGCGGGCGGGCGTTAGCAAGCCAGTTCTTTACCAGCACTTTCCCGGGAAGCTCGAGCTTTACCTCGCGCTGCTCGACGAGAGCACGGACGCTCTTATAGACACCGTCCGGACGGCACTGGGTTCCACCGCGGACAACAGGCAGCGGGTTGCCGCCACATTTGTCGCTTTCTTCGATTTTGTGAGCGGGGCGGGCGAGGCATTCCGTCTCGTGTTTGAGTCAGATCTTGGTAATGAACCCGCCGTGCGGGAGCGGCTGGATGCCACGATGCAGCAGTGCGCCGAAATGATCAGCGAGGTGATCAGGGAGGACGCGGGCATCAGGGACGACGAGGCGCACCTGCTTGGCATGGGGCTGGTCGGCATGGCCAATGTCAGCGCGCGCTACTGGATGAGCAACGGGCAGGACATCCCGAAGGATGCCGCGGAGCAGTTGCTGAGCCGGCTGGCGTGGCGTGGCATCAGCGGCTGGCCGCTCACCGGGTAACGGCGGGTAACAGCGGGTAACGGCTGCGGAATGACCTGCGCCCCGGAACTCCTCCGAGAGGAAAGTTGTGGAAGTAAAGATCGGAGTCCAGTCCGCCCCACGTGAGATCGTCGTGGAAACCGAGACTGTGGCCGAGGAAATCGAGCGCGCGCTGGCGTCAGCGCTCGCCGACGGCGGCATCTTCTCCATTCGCGATGATAAGAACGGGAAGATCCTGATTCCGGCCGACAAGATTGCCTACGTGGAGCTGGGCAGCTCCGAGACGCGGCGCGTCGGCTTCGGCAACCTGTAGGTTCGGCGACCTGCAGCGGCCGGGGGATCAGATTGACAGGCCGAGGCTGCTCATGCGCTTGGCGTGAGCGTCGGTCAGCCGGGCGAACATCCGGCCTATCTCGCCGAGCTGGCTCGGCTGCGCGCCGCTGCCGGCCTGAACGTCACCTACCAGCAGGTGGGCGAGGGGTGGGCGTTGAGCGGTGACCAGCTGCGCCTGGCCGAGCGCCTCCCCCACCAGCCTGCGCGCCCACAGCGCGAGCCGGCCGGCCACCTTGGGATCGGCCTCGATGGCCGCGCGCACATGCTCGACCGCGAACTGGGCGTGGCCGGTGTCGGCGAGCACGTCCAGCACGAGGGCGCGCGGCTCCGGATCGAGCACGCCTGAGGCCGCCCGGTAGAAGTCGGCGGCGAAGCCATCCCCCACGTACGCCTTGACCAGGCCTTCCAGCCAGTCGGAGGGCGCGGTCCTGGCGTGGAAGGCATCGAGCGGAGCGGTGAACGGCTGCATGGCCTCGCCCGGATCGGCGCCCAGCCGCTCCAGCTCGGCCCGGATCCGTTCGAAGTGCGAGAACTCCGCCACCGCCATCTGGCCGAGCGCGGCCTTGCCGGCCAGCGTCGGCGCGAGCGCCGCGTCGTCGGACAGCCGGAAGAACGCGACCAGTTCGGCATAGGCGAGCAGGCCCAGCAGGTCGATGACACCGGCTGTGTCTTGTGGGTCGGTCACACCGGGCAGCGTAACCGTGCCTTATTCAAAAGTCCGGGTTCTTCAAAGAGACCCATCCCGGTTGCCGCACTGCCACCCGCACCGTGCCTGACTCGGGCAGGCCAAGATCACCTGCCCTCGCTGGCCGGTCTTGAATAACCCTCACGGGCACGCCGGAACCCGCTGCGGCTGAAGTGATCGCGATCCTGCTAAACTTTGCACGACCGGTGGTCGGAATGTGGTAGTGCCAGGTCGTGTTGACCACAGCAGTGTTGGTTCTCGACGCCGCTGGGCCTCAGCAGTGCTGGCTCACAGAACGGTGTTGGCTGCAACTGTGCCAGCCACAACCGCGCCAGTGATGACCGCGGCCACCGCCCAGACCTCGCGGGCCACCGCAAACGACTTTCCGCGAGCCCTTCGATGGAGGCTGAACGCCCTGACAACCCAGACGACTACTGAACAGATTATGCCGGAGGACAGCGATGACCCCGGCTCACAAGGGCTGGTGACGCGGCCCAGCCAGCCCGATCCCATTGCATTCCGCGACCTCGACGTGGCCGCCGACATCTGTGCCGCGCTCGAGGATACGGGTATCAAGACCGCATTCCCCATCCAGGCACTCGCCCTCCCGATCGGGCTGGCCGGCCACGACATCATCGGCCAGGCCAGGACCGGCACCGGCAAGACGCTGGCGTTCGGCATACCGGTGCTGCAACTGCTGGCCCCCGGCGGCAGCCGGCCGCAGGCCCTGATCGTGGTGCCGACCAGGGAGCTGGCCATCCAGGTCGCGGACGACCTGCGGACCGCCAGCGCGAGGCTCGGCACCCGCGTGCTGACCGTGTACGGCGGCCGCGCCTACGAGCCGCAGATCGAGTCCCTGCGGACCGGCGTCGACGTCGTGGTCGGCACCCCGGGCAGGCTGCTCGACCTGACCGGCCAGCACTATCTCGACCTCTCCGGCGTGCACGCGCTCGTCCTCGACGAGGCGGACCGGATGCTCGACCTGGGCTTCCTCCCCGATGTGGAGCGGATTCTCAAGCTGGTCCCCGGGCAGCGGCAGACCATGCTGTTCTCGGCGACGATGCCGTCAGAGGTCGTGACCCTGGCCCGCCGCCACCTGAACCGGCCCATGCACATCCGCGCCGAGGGCAGCGACGAGCCTGAGCACGCGCCCGACATCGAGCAGCACGTCTTCCGTATTCACCACCTCGACAAGATCGAGGTGCTGGCCCGCGTGCTGCAGGCCGAAGAGCGCGGCCTGACCATGGTCTTCTGCCAGACGAAGCGGGCGGCCGACCAGGTCGCCAGGGATCTGACCACACGCGGCTTCGCGGTGGCGAGCGTGCACGGCGACCTTGGCCAGGGCCAGCGGGAGCGGGCGCTGCGGGCGTTCCGCAATGGCAAGGTGGACGTCCTGGTGGCGACCGACGTGGCCGCCCGTGGCCTGGACGTGGACGATGTGACACACGTCATCAACTACGAGTGCCCCGAGGACGAGAAGGCCTACCTGCACCGGACCGGGCGGACCGGCCGGGCGGGCCGGACCGGGACCGCGGTCACCTTCGTTGACTGGCGTGACCTGCACCGGTGGAAGCTCATCGACGAGGGCCTGGGGCTTAACTGCCCCGAGCCGCCGGAGATGTACTCGACCTCGCCCGAGCTGCTGGGCGCGCTGCGGATTCCGCAGACCGCTACCGGAACGCTGCCCAGGGCCCAGCGCGAGCGGGCCGGCCTGGACGCCGAGGCCATCGAGGACATCGGTGAGACCGGGCGGGCCAGGACGCCGAGGGCCAAGAGCGGCCGCACCAGGCGGCGCAGCAGGACCCAGGACGCCGCGGCCGGTGACAGCTCTGGCTCGGCAGGGCGGCAGGGCCGGGTCCGGCGCCGCACCCGGCGCGGTGAAGATGTCCCCCCGGGGCAGCAGCACGGCCACGACCAGCAGCAGCCGCGTGGGCAGCGGTCCAGCCACCGGCAGCGTGCGAGCTAACGGCTGGCTCAGCTTGCCCAGCGACGCGGCATCGGTAGGGTGGCCCCCCGTGAGCACCCCCCGTTCCATCGACGTCCCCTCCGGGGTGCGGTGGATCACCCTGCCCACCGAACGTGGCCAGTTCGCCGCCTGGGAGGCGCTGCCGGCCACGGGTGTGTGCGAACGCCGCCCCGCCCTTCTGGTGCCCGGCTTCACCGGCAGCAAGGAAGACTTTCTCCCCATCCTGCGCCAGCTCGCCGCGGCCGGGCGCCGGGTCATCGCCATCGACATGCGGGGGCAGTACGAGACGCCGGGGCCCGATGAAAGGGACGCGTACTCGCTCACGGAGCTGAGCGCCGACATCGGTGCCATCGTCATCGCTATCGCGGCCGACCCGTCGCGGATGCCGGCCCGCGGCGACGCCAGCGTGCATCTGGCCGGCCACTCGTTCGGCGGGCTGGTCGCCAGACAGGCGGTGCTGGCCGACACTGACGGCATCTGCTCGCTGACCTTGATGAGCTCGGGGCCGGGAAAGCTGACCGGGCCCGCCGCGGATGTACTCAGGGCGATCGTCGCGCCGTTGCGCGATCTGACCGGGCGTGAGCTTGCCGCGCAGGTCAAACGGCTGTGGGAGATGCAGCTCAAGGTCGCGGCCCGGCTGGAGGGCACGCCGCAGCACATCCTGGAGTTCCTCGAGCGGCGGATGCTGCGCAGCAACGCCGACGGCCTGGTCGCCGCGGCCGGGATCCTGCTGTCCTGCCCGGACCGGACTGCGGCGCTCGCCGCGGCTGCGATGCCTATCCTGGTCATCTACGGCGAGTACGACGACAAGTGGGAGACGCCGGTCCAGGAAGACGTCGCGGAACGGTTGCGGGCGCAGCGGGTGTGCATACCGGGAGCCACGCACTCGCCCGCCGTTGAGGCCCCGGAGACGACCGCCAGCGCGCTGACCAGCTTCTGGAACAAGGCCGAAGCTGTTATCCGCTGAGCTATTCCCCGGCTGGGCCGCTGTCCGCGTCAGCCAGGCCGTCCCAGGGCTTGCGGGGCTCGGTGACGGCGGATCCCTCGGGGCAGTGCCGCAGGTAGTCGCACCAGCCACACCACATGCCGACCCGGGGCGGGAAGACCAGGCCGGTTTGCGCTTCGTCGAGGCCACCGCGGTATTTGTCATCGGCGACCGCGCACTCGGCCGCGATGTCCTCGGCCCGGCCGAGCTGCCTGGCCAGCGTCTGTTCGGTGTGCTCCCAGGCGAGCACCGCGCCGGTCGGCAGGTGGTGCAGCTCGACCCGGTGGCACCTGCGCCGCATCACCCGCTGGGCGGCGAGCGCGTAGATCGCCATCGGCAGCGAGGCGCGGGCGTCGTCCACGGTGAGCAGGTGCCTGCCCGTCTTGTAATCGACGACTACCAGCTCGGTGCCTGTGCTGCCGGCCGCTGGGCGCTCGTCCAGGCGGTCGATCCGGCCGGACACGGCGATGCGGTCGGTCCTGGTGGCTACCGTGCGTTCCACGCCGAGCGGTTCGGCCGCCGGGTCGAGCTTGCGGACGTACTGCTCGACCATGACGCGGGCCCGGTCGCGATGGGCCAGCGACTGCTCCCGGCCGGCGAACCCGAGGTCAATCCAGCCCCGCTCCAGCAGGTCGCCCGCCTCCTCGACGCGGCGCTGGCTGAGCGGAAGCCGCCACCAAGCGGCGAGGGCGGTGTGCACGCTGGCGCCCATGCTGTTGTGCGCCCACGGCGGGCCCTTCTGCGGTGACGGCCGGTCCAGGTAGGTCATCCGGTACCTGCGCGGGCAGTCCAGCCAGGTGCTCAGCCTGGTGGGCGTGCAGGTGTACAGCCGTTGTGGCATGCCGTCGAGGCCGAGTTGCTGTCCAGCTTTGCTGCTACCGGTCCGATCCATTTTCTTTATTTTCACCGAACGGCTCAGACGGGCCTGGCCGCGATCCTGCGACCCTACAGGTCGTCGTCTTCTTCGGGCGCGTCCGGGCCCGCGGTCACCCAGGAGTCGAACTTCTTCTCGGCAGCGGCCACGGTGATCTGGTCGCCGTGGCCGGGCAGCACCTGGGTGTCCGGCGGCAGCGTCAGCAGGTGCTCACCCACGGAGTTGAGCTGACCGGGGAAGTCGGGGAACTCGCCGCAGAACCTGGCCGGGCCGGTGGCCAGCAGCGCGTCGCCGGAGAACACCACGCCGAGCTCCTCGCAGAGCAGCGAGACCGAGCCGGGTGTGTGACCGGGTGAGTGGATCACCTCGAGCTGAACATCGGCCACGCCGAACAGGCCGCCGTCCGCCATCTCGATGTCGGGGTCGTCGTCGGGGAAGGTATCACGCCAGGTCAGCAGGTCCTTGGGGTGGAGGGCGACGGGTGCCTCGTCGCGTTCGGCGATCTCGAGGGCGGCCGCCACGTGATCGGGATGCCCGTGCGTGCAGATGACCGCGAGCACCTCGCGCTCGCCGATCACCTCCAGCACCGCCGCCGCATCGTGACAGGGGTCGATGACGATCACCTCTTCGTCGTCACCGAGCACGTAGGTGTTGTTCTCCATCTCGTGGGCGGTGCCATCCACGGTGACCGCACCCGAGGTCACGACCTGATCGATCCGCGCATCCATGCCGGCCCCGACCCTTTCTCTCCGGCTGTGTGGCTTGTTCTGCTCGTTCTGGACCCTGATGTTCAGCCTTGCTTGACGAATGCTCGCACAGCCTGGGCGACAAGCTCTACCGCGATGGCCGAGAGAAGGAGCCCGGCGATCCTGGTGAGCAACTCGACTCCGTTGTCGGTCAGGACACGATGGATGACAAAGGCAAACCGCATCGCGAGCCAGGCGGCGACGGCAACCGCGATGATGGCTAGCGCCAGAGCGAACGCCTGCCCGCCGGTCTGTGCCCGCTGTACGTAGAGCATGGTAGCCACGATCGCGCCGGGACCGGCGAGCAATGGCGTTCCCAGTGGCACAAAGGCAACATTGACCCGGGCCATCTCCTGCTCGCTCGGCTCGGCCGCCTTGCCGGTGAGCAGTTGCAGGGAGATCAGCAGCATGAGCAGACCGCCCGCACACTGCAAGGCCGGCAACTGCACGCCCAGGTAGGACAGGATCGACCGGCCGAACAGCGCGAACCCGACGATCACCCCGAACGCGACCACCGCCGCCTGCCAGGCGAGCTTGCTCCGCTCCCGGCCGGACAGCCCACGGGTCAGCCCGAGAAACACCGGCACGGTCCCCGGCGGGTCGATGATCACCAGCAGGGTGACGAACACTTCCCAGAAGAACTTCACGGCGTGCCTCTGACCAGGGATCGCGTGGCTAGCCGCGCTGCCTGGACCCAGCGCCGGGCCTGGGCCGAGGGCCACGGCTACGATATCGGCGCCAGGAGGCTGGCTCAGCCGCGGGCCTGGGGTGGTGGCCTGGCGGCCTGGCGGGGGCGGCCTGACGGTGACGGTCTAGCGGGGCGGCCTGGCGGGCCTGGCGGGCCTGGTCCTGGTCGGCCATACGGGAATCCGGAAGAATATTTGCTAGATTCAGGTCAGTCAGCCGAGTCATTCTTGTATTGCTAGTCACTCGAATGAGATGCATGTTGCGAATGAGCAGGATGATGCAGGGGGCCGTGCGGTTATGAATGGGCCGTTATACCGGAAGGTAGCCGACGATCTGCGCCGAAGGATTGAGTCGGGCAGGCTGGCGGAAGGCGAGCAGCTCGCCACCGAAGACGAGCTCATGGAGTCATATCACACCTCCCGCAGCACCATCCGGGCTGCGCTCAAGGAGCTGACAACCCGGGGCCTCGTCAACACGCTGCACGGCAAAGGAACATTCGTCACAAAACAGGTAAATCCCATCGTCACCACCCTGACCAGCGACCCCAAAACCGGCGGCGGGGGCGGTGAAGGGCTTGTCTACACCGCCGAAGTAGCCGCAAGTGGCAGATCGGCGACCACTGGCCGTCTTCGCCTGGAGATTATGAACGCCAATCCTGAGATCGCGCATTCGCTTGGAATCAAGGAGGGAACGACAGTTATCTGCCGGCATGAAGACCGGTACGTGGATGACAAGCCGTGGTCAGTGCAGACCTCGTACTATCCCTGGAGCCTTTACAATGAGGCTCCAGGGTTACTGAATAACGCGGACATGGCCGAGGGGACGGTTTCTTACCTAGCCGAGCGCGGCATCAGGCAGGTCGGCTATCGTGACACGGTCGCCGTACGCGTTCCCAACATGGAAGAGACCGAATACTTCGACCTTCCCGCGGATGGGCGCATCCAGGTAGTCGAGATCTACCGGGTCGCCTTCGACCAGGAGCAGCGGCGGGTCCGGCTCACCATCACGGTCTACCCGGCGGACCGGAACCGGTTCGTTATCAACGTGGGCGATGTCCCGGTAAGCGACGAACTGGCGGCCGGCGGACCGGAGGCACTCTGAAGG
>DASXMU010000284.1:0-1563 GCA_036495485.1 Streptosporangiaceae bacterium | reverse complement strand
AGGACGTAGACCGGTTTGGTTTTCCCGTAGCGGCGGCCGGGGACATAGGGCAGTGTCCAGGACTGGCGGGGCAGGTTGTCCTGGCGTTCACGCAGGCCGGTGAGCTGGGTGGGCTCGTGGTCCCAGAGGTAGCTGATGATGAAGGTGACCATGGTGGGCTCGCCACCCCGGCAGCCGCGCAGGTCGATGATGAGCGCGTCGGTGCTGGCGAGCAGGCTTATCGCGGCGGTGATGGTTTCCCCGCTGATAGTGGCCGGGAACAGGACTGGCTGCAGGTCGAGGTAGCCGACGCTGCCGGGCAGGCGCTGCACGCATGCCACGCCACCACAGGTCTGGTCTGCCCACCTGGCCATGGCGGTGTATTCGGCGGTGCCGTCGTCTGGTGTGCACGGTGGCAGGGGCTGGTCGTGGTGGAGCAGCCGCAGGTGCTTGTCGCCATTGACCGACTGCAGGTCGGCTGTGACCGCTGCTGCCAGCGGCTGGGCCGCGGCGGGATACCGTCCCTGGGCTAGCCCTTCGGCCAGTACCTGGGACACTGCCTGGGCAATATCGGGGAAGACGTAATGGGTTTCGACCAGTGAGCGGACCTGGCCGACAACGTGAGCTGGGTCTGTCTCCTGCATAGCGTTAAGAAAAGCAGACGCTTGACAAAGCGTCAAGACTCGTAAACTCTTCCGGTATGGGTGATGAAGAGGACATCACGACGGTCACCACCCCCCGGCAGTTCAAGGCGCTGGGCCATCCGATGCGTCACCGGCTGCTGTTCGCCCTCGGCCAGGGCCAGGCCACCATCAGCCAGCTCGCCACGGCCCTGGGCAGCAACAAGGGCAACATCGCCCATCACCTGAAAGTCCTGCTCGGCGCGGACCTGGTCCGGCCGGCCGACACCCGCACGGTGCGCGGCGGGACCGAGCAGTACTACCGGCGCACCTCACCCGGCCTGGCATATGACGACCCCGCCACCACCCAGACCGCCTTCCGCGCGCTGGCCACCGAGATCGCCACCGCCCAGCCAGAGCCGTTCCTGGTACTGCGCACACTCAGGCTGACACCCGGGCACGCCGCACATCTCACCGCCACCCTGCACGACCTCGCCAGCCAGGCCGACGACGGAACCGGCCAGCCCCAGTACGGCCTGCTGCTCGGCCTCTACCAGCCAGCACAGCCACCCCCACCCACCCAGCCGCCGCCCGCCGCAGATCCGCCCTCCGAGGCGCAGTGAGCGGCCGGCGGGCCGCCCCACTCCACGAGTAGCTGGTCTGGCCCGCGCGAGAACAGGTTGCACGCATAGGTGACGGGATGGCCCGCCACCAGGCGCAGCAGGCATCCGCGCGCTGAGCCGCTCCAGCGCGACGCGTATCTCCAGCCGGGCAAGCGAGGCTCCGACGCAGTAGTGGACGCCATGCCCGAATCCCAGCTGGGCGACGGACCTCAGCCGGTCTGGATCGAACGTCTCCGGGTCGGCGAACACCGCTTCGCCGGGCTCGGACGTCGAAGTCCCATACCACGCTAGGCCCTCAGCCCACCCTTTGTACGCTCACTATTGAGCGCTCACATCGCTGG
>DASXMU010000283.1:0-4726 GCA_036495485.1 Streptosporangiaceae bacterium | reverse complement strand
ATGCTGCCGCGCGCCATCTCGGCCAGGGTCGCCTACGTGCCGGGGACCGGGTTCTATGCCGACGGCGCGGGCCGGGAGTACATGCGGCTGTCCTACTGCTACCCGGAGCCGCCCAGGATCCGCGAAGGCATCCGGCGGCTCGCCGGTGTCATCGAGGCCGAGGCGGAGCTGCGGGCGACGTTCGGTGCGCTGCCGGCCGACTGCCCTGCATGACCAGCGATCTTATGCCGGGCAAATGTTCTTTCTCGAGGCCAACGTCGCTCCCGGGATGACCGGCACGAGCATGCTGCCGATGGCGCTGGAAGCCGCCAGCCGCGATATTGGCGTGCTGTGCCGTGATCTGCTGCTTCTGGCGGCAAGCAGAGGGGCCTGACACCCAGGGAACGGGCCAACGGCGGCAAGGCGAGGGGCCCGGCGCCAGCAGACAAGCCCACCCATAGGCTTGACGGGTGATCAAGGGAAAAAGCTTTGGCAGTGACAACCACGCCGGTGCGCACCCGGCCGTGCTCCGGATGCTCGCCGACGCCAACGCCGGCGACGACCTGCCCTACGGCGCCGACTCGTGGACCGAGCGGGCCGCTGCGCATCTGCGGGCGATGTTCGGTGCCAGCGGCGCCTTCTTCGTGTTCAACGGGACCGGCGCCAACATCCTGGGGCTGAGCCTGCTGCTGCGGCCCATCGACGCGGTCATCTGTGCGTCGAACGCACACATCAACGTGGATGAGTGTGGGGCGTGCGAACGGGTGCTCGGCATCAAGCTGCTGACGATCGACGTGCCGGACGGGAAGCTTACCCCGGACGCGATCGCCACCCGGCTGGGTGGGCGCGGGGACGAACACCGCTCCCAGCCGAAGGTCGTGGCCATCTCACAGGTGACCGAGCTTGGCACCTGTTACACACTCGACGAACTGGCCACGCTCCGCGAATTCTGCCGCACCCATGACCTGCTGCTGTTCATGGATGGCGCGCGCCTGGCCAACGCGGTGGCCTACCTCGGCTGCCAGCCCCGCGAACTGGCCGCGCACGTCGACGTGCTCAGCTTCGGCGGGACCAAAAACGGCGCCATCGGCGCGGAGGCGGTTCTCGTTATGAGCGACGAGCGCTCCCGGGACGTGCTCTTCCACCGCAAGCAACTGATGCAGCTTGGCTCGAAGATGCGCTTCGTGGCGGCCCAGTTCCTGGGGCTGCTCGACGGCGATGTCTGGCTGCACAACGCTCAGCACTCCAACGCCATGGCACAGCGGCTGGCCGGCCACCTCGACGGAATACCGGGAGCGAAGATCGCACAGCCGGTCGAGTCCAATGCCGTGTTCGTGGCGCTGGACCCTGGCCAGATAACGGTGCTTCAGCGGAACTGGCACTTCCATGCATGGGATGAGGACGAACACGTCGTGCGCCTGATGACCGCCTTCGACACGACCCCCGGGGACGTGGATGCGTTCGCCGCCGCTATAGCGGCCACGGCCAACGGTGGTTAGCGCGGCTGGTTTCACGGGAAACATGGTTTCACGAGGAACCGAAGACTTGGTTTCACGAGAAACATGACGGTGAAACAACTGCGATGCTACGGTCGCAGCCATGGATGCGCAGGCGAGCGACGTGCTCACGATGGCGGCCCTTGACCCTATTGCCGTGGGGTTTTTCATTGGGCTGCTAGTAGGCGAGGGTCATTTTGGCGGCGATGGGCGCCAGCCCCAGGTGACCCTGCGCATGCACGTGCGTCACGAGGCGACATTTCGCTGGATCGTGCGGACTTTCCCTGGCGGGCGGCTCTACGGCCCCTACCATCACGGAGGCCGCTCCTACTTTCAGTGGATGGCCAGGGGCGATTACCTGAGGAACTTGGTCGTGCCGCTCATACAGCGCTACCGCTACCTGCTCGACGAGTATGTCGCCGCCCGGTTCGACTCGATGTGCGAGCGCTATGCGATTGATCCGGTGGGTGGCCGGACGACGGCTTAGGCCTTGGGGATGAACTCGATTCCGGTGCGGGACAGGCCGAAGTGTGCGAACGGGGAGGCTCCGGTGTGCACGGATGCCCTGGCTGGAACTTCCTGCTCGATGGCCTTGGCGAAGTCGCTGGCCTGGTCCTCGTTGTTGGCCCCTACGACCAGGTAACGCCAGCGGCGGATCACCGACCGGCCCTCGGCCTGCAGCCGTTCGGCCAGCTCCACAGCCTCGTGGCGTGACGGCATCTCGACGCGCACGTCCCATTCGGCTTCCCCGGTCGCCAGGGAGTCCTGTGTCTCATCGGCGATCCGGCGCTGGTGTTCTGCCTGCCGTTGCTGCTCGGTCTGCGGCATCGGGGAGCTGGCGTCTTCCCACTCCTGCTCGATGGGGTGCCAGCGATCGAGCGCGAAGCCGGCGGTCAGTTGCAGCTTGGCCAGCACCTCGCGGACGACCCGGTCGGCCTCGCGCGCCGCGTCCTCGGTAGCGGCGTACAGGAAGACGCTGGGGCCGTCGGCGGACACCGCGACGCGGTCACCGAGCCGGCTGCGCACATCCTGTTCCACCTCGTGCTCACGCACGGACTGAACCGCCTGCTGGACGTTGTTCGCGTCGTCAAGGGTGACCGTCACTCGCCAGTCGTCGTCTGCCACAGGGGTGACTCTACCGCCGTGCCCGAGCGCGCCCTTACCGGGAGCCAGGCTCCGCCGGACAATCCACTGGCGATGGTGGAGTGAGGCCGGTCTGCTTATGACCCTGGCTGGCCCGGGGACATGACCTTGACGATCCGCTCGAGGTCGTCCAGGGTGGCGAACTCTACGACGATCTTCCCCTTCTTGCGGCCCATCTCGACCTTGACCTGCGTGTCCAGCACATCGCACAGCCGGCTGGTCAGTTCCCGGATCTGCGGGGGTGCCGGGGTCTTGCTGCGCGTCTCCCGTGGCGCCTTCGCCGGAACGCCGTCGCCGACGGCAATGATCTCCTCAACCGCCCGGACGGACAGTCCTTCGGCCACGATCCGGTGCGCCAGGTGCTCCTGGGCGCCCGCGTCACCGAGCGCGAGAAGGGCACGTGCGTGGCCCGCGCTGAGCACCTCGGCGGCGACCCGCTTCTGCACGCCGGGAGGGAGGTTGAGCAGCCGCAGTGTGTTGGAGATGTGCGGGCGGGACCTGCCGACCCGGCCGGCCAGTTCCTCGTGAGTAACCCCGAAGTCATCCAGAAGCTGCTGGTAGGCCGCTGCCTCGTCCAGCGCGTTCAGTTGCTCGCGGTGCAGGTTCTCGATCAGCGCGTCCCGGAGGAGATCATCGTCCGAGGTCTCACGGACGATGGCCGGGATGCGGTCCAGGCCAGCCCGCTGGCAGGCGCGCCACCGCCGCTCGCCCATGACCAGCTCATAGTGCCCGGGCATGACCCGGCGGACCACGACCGGCTGGAGCAGCCCCACCTCGCGGATCGAGGCGGCCAGCTCGTCCAGCGCGTCCTCGTCGAACGTCTGCCTGGGCTGGCGGGGGTTCGGGGTGACCGCGCCGATCGCGACCTCCTCGAAGTAGGCGCCCGGGACGGCACCGATCGCCTGCTCGTCCTGCCCATCAGAGCCAGCCGGGTACGGTTGCTGTCCCGGGCGGCCTATCTGTGCGTGCTGACCGGGCAGCCCACTGCCGGGTAGTCCGGTGGCAGGAGGGATCAGCGCCCCCAGTCCCTTGCCAAGCCCGCGCTTCTGCTGAGCCACTGCTTCTCCCTGCCCATCGCCGTGTCGCTGGTACCTACTATCACCGATACGGCGAACCCGAGCCGCCGCCGGAAAGTACCCGGTGAAACACATCCTGCCAGGATCAGGGTTCCATGCGGTCTGCGGTACCGTCCCGGCCACCGTCACATTCATTCTGAGCGCGGCTTCCTGGGCTTTCCTCTGGACTCACGGCGATCGAAGCCGGGCCGAGCGGCTTTCCAGGGTCAGCGGCGGAACATACGGAAGCGGAACGCGGCGGACCGGGGACGCGGCTGGCGGGTTGAGCGGGCCGATGGGGCATACCTTCCCCAGGAACTCCAGGAGCTCGCTCCGCTCGATGATGCCGGTCAGCTCGGCCAAGCCTCGCTGGGCGCCATGGGCCTCTGCGGGCAGGATCAGACCGTGGGTGGCTGCTTGCTGGAACTCATCCAGGTCGCAGACCTGGAAGGTGACGCCGTCGGCCTGCACCAGCACGTCAGTGAACAGGTCGACCGCGTATATCGCGCCGTCCTGGCGGTGCATGGGGGTTGCGACGTCGCAGTTGAACGTGAAACAGCCGCCCCGGCCGGGGCCGCCGGTCTCCACGAGCCGGCCGTCGAGGCCGGTGGTGAGGTTGACCTTGAACCAGTGCCGGGCGAACGCGTAGTGCCAGAGCACGACATCGCCGTAACGGCTGGCGCTGGCAAAGGCCTCTGTATCGGTGCGGAGCACACCGCCTGGTCCGGCCGTGAAGACGCGTACGGAGCCCTCGTCCGGATGGAAGTCGTAGTCGCACACTGGCAAGGTTGTCACCTGCCCAGCGATCACCCCGGTTTAACGGGTGCTTGACCTGCGGCTAACGGTTTCGCGGAAGCCTTCTAGACCACGTTCTGGTTCGCTATTTCCCTGGCGGCTTCCAGGTAGGCGAGTGCGCCGGTGGAGCCGGGGTCGTAGGTCATCACCGACTGGCCGTAGCTGGGTGCCTCGGAGACCCGGACGCTGCGCGGGACGATCGAGCCGAGGACCACGTCGCCGAAGTGGGAACGCACGTCGTCCGCCACCTGCGAGGCC
>DASXMU010000282.1:0-82844 GCA_036495485.1 Streptosporangiaceae bacterium | reverse complement strand
AGGCGCGGACGAGACCGGGCGCGCTGACCACCGCTCTACGCTGTTCCCGCCGTGCGACTGACCGCACGGCGGGAACAGCCGCAAATCTCAGCCCCGCCCGCCGTCGGCAACCCCACGGAGCCGGGCCAGCAGCGCGTCCCGCTCGGCGATCGCGGCCCGCAGCGCTTCTCGCTCGGCACCCAAGGAGAATTTCAAGATCTTTTCCCGACCCGAACGAAATCGGCCGGCACCCCGCGTGGGGTGCCGACCGACAAGCGTGGAGAGCGGGCTAGCCACGGCGTCGCTGGCACATCGACACCACCAGGTGGTGGTCGGTGGCACATCGACACCCTTGGGCGGGGAGTGCCGCAGGTGCCCGGTGGACGGAACGGGCTAGCTGACGCGCTCGATGATCGTGGCGTTGGCCTGGCCGCCGCCCTCGCACATCGTCTGCAGGCCGTACCGGCCGCCGGTGCGCTCGAGCTCGTGCACCAGCTTGGTCATCAGGATCGCCCCGGTGGCGCCGAGCGGGTGCCCGAGGGCGATCGCGCCGCCGTTCGGGTTGGTCTTCTCCAGCGACGCGCCGGTGTCCGTGGACCAGGCCAGCAGCACGGGGGCGAAGGCCTCGTTGACCTCGAACACGTCGATGTCGCCGACGTCAAGCTTGGCCCTGGTGAGTACCTGTTTGGTCGCCGGGATCGGGCCGGTCAGCATGAACACCGGGTCGGCGCCGGTCACGGCCAGCGTGTGGATGCGGGCCCGCGGGGTCAGCCCGTGCTGGTGCACCGCCTCCTCCGAGGCGATCAGCAGGGCGGCCGACCCGTCGGAGATCTGCGACGCGGTGGCCGCGGTGATCTCCCAGCCCTCCCGGATCGGGTCCAGGTTGGCCATCTTCTCCTTGGAGGTGTCCCGACGCGGTCCCTCGTCGGTGGTCACCCCGGCCAGCTCGGTGATCTGGCTGGTGAACCTGCCCTCGTCGATGGCCAGGACCGCCCGCTGGTGGCTCTGCAGCGCGAAGTCCTCGAGCTGGTCGCGGGTGATCCCCCACTTCTCGCACATGAGCTGGGCGCCGCGGAACTGGGAGACCTCCTGGTCGCCGTAGCGCTTCTTCCAGCCCTCGCCGAACGGCAGGGCCATCCCCATCGGCAGCGCTACCGACGAGCCCATCGGGACCATGCTCATGCTCTCCACACCGGCCGCGACGACCAAGTCCTGGGTGCCGGACAGCACGGCCTGCGCGGCGAAGTGGACCGCCTGCTGTGAGGAGCCGCACTGCCGGTCGACGGTCACGCCGGGGACCTGCTCGGGCAGCCCGGCCGAGAGCCAGGACTGGCGGGCGATGTCGAGCGTCTGCGGGCCGATCTGCGAGACGCAGCCCATGACCACGTCGTCCACCGCGGCCGGATCGATTCCGGTCCGGCTGACCAGCTCGTTCAGGACGTGTGCGGCCATGTCCACCGGGTTCACCGCGGACAGGCCGCCGTTCTTTTTCCCAACGGCGGTACGGACCGCCCCGACGATGTATGCCTCTGCCACAACGTCCTCCGTTGCTCTGCCGACGGGTGTGTTTCCGGCCAAGGAAGCTCAGCGGTAAACCGAGCGGCGTTCGGTTTATTACCCAAGAGTAGCGCGCGCCACGCTCACCGTTGCCGCCCGGTCCGGTACTGGCTGCACTGCACGGCCGGGCGTACTGTAGATGAGAGGCCGTAGTCAACCAGCATGGAGGACCGAGTGGAGACCGGGCTGATCCTGCTGGCCGTGATAGGCGTATTCGGCACCTGGCTGTTCACCAAGGTGCGCCGTCGCATGGGCCTCGGCATGACCAGCAAGCACTATCTGATCGCCTTCGCCGCGATAGTGCTGATTCTCCTGACGGTCTGGGCGAACGCCCACACCTACCACACATAAGAGCTCGCGCGGGCTCTAACTACCGCGGCTTGACCGCGCTGTTGATCGGTATCTCGAACCAGACCGCCTTGCCGTCCTTGGTCGGCCTGGCGCCCCACCGGGTGGCGAGCTGATCCACCAGGTACAGACCGCGGCCGCCCTCGTCGGTCTCGCCCGCGCTGCGGATCCGGGGCAGCCGCAGGTCTGGGTCGAACACCTCGACCCAGATCGATGACGCGCCGCGGCGCAGCCGCAGGATGAGCTCCTTCTCGGCGGGCCGCAGGATTTCATCCAGCCGCTCTTCCCAGGACTCGACCAGCATCGCAGCGCCGGGCGCCCCGCCTGCGGTCTCGAAGGCGAACTCACGGCGCGGGCTCGGTGCGGCCGCCGCGTGCAGTACGGCGTTGGTGACCACCTCGGAGACCAGCAGGCAGGCCAGCTTGGCCTGTTCCTGGTCCACCCCCCAGTGGACCAGTGTCGTCAGCGCCGACTTGCGCGCCTCGGAGACCCTGATCGGCTCGGCCGGGAAGGACGCCTGCCAGGTCGCCAGATCCACCGGGCTGGACTGGACCACCACGATGGCCATGTCATCGTCGATCTCCCCGGGGACGGCCTCCTCGGCGGCCTGGGCGATCGCCTCGACGTCGTTGCCCGCCACCGTGGCGACCGAGGTGCGGAGCATCTCCAGCGCCTCTACCTCGGTGTAGTGGCCGAGCCCGTCCGCGCGGGTCCGCCGGTCGGTCAGCCCATCGGTGTAGAAGACCAGCGTGGAACCGGGCGGGAGCACCATCGACTCCTCGCGGAAGGTCGGCACCCCGGCGATCCCGGGGCTGCGCACGCCGAGCAGCACGCCGTGGGCGATCTCCATCACGCCCACCTTGCCGTCCACGATCAGCAGCGGTGCTTCGTGGCCGGCGTTCGCGTACAGCAGCTCACGCGACCACGGGTCATACACCAGGCACGTGCAGCTCACGATCGGCGGATCCTTGAGCTCGTCCCGCAGCCCCGGGTGCGCGGGCCCGAGCGTGCGGACCCACTCGTCCAGCTTGCGCAGGATCTCGGCCGGCGGCTTGTCGTCCTGGGCGAAGGCGCGCAGCGCGGCCCGGAGCTGCCCCATGATCGCCGCGGCCCTGGCACCCCGGCCCTCGACGTCGCCGATGACGATGCCGACCCGCCCGGCGCACAGCGGGATGATGTCGTACCAGTCGCCGCCGACCTGGGTCTGGATGCCCTGGCCATGTATTTCCAGCGGTTTGGCCGGCACGTACCGGCAGGCGACCCTGAGCCCGTCGACATCGGGCAGGCTCTGCGGCAGCAAGCTCTTCTGGAAGGCCAGCGCGGTGCGACGCTCCTCCTCGAACAGCATCGAGTTGTCGATGGCGACCGCGACCCGGCTCGCGATGGCGCTGAGGAAGTCCCGGTCGTAGGCGTCGTAGTGCTGCTCTTCCCGCTCGGTCAGCCGGGACAGCCCCAGGCTCATCACACCGAGCAGCTCGCCGCGGGCCAGCAGCGGCGCGGCCACGACGGAGAGCAGGCCGATCTCGTCACAGATCTGCTTGCTCTTGCGGTTCGGCGCGGGGAAGCGTTCCTCGGCCATGTCGGCGACCAGGACCGTCTCGAACCGGGTCATCGCCTGCTGGCAGAAGTGACCCTCCGGGTACTTGATCGGCTCGCCGACCCCGGCCCAGCTGCCCGGCTTGGGTGACCAGCCACGCGCGTGCGTGGACGCGCGGCGGACCAGCTTGTCCCCCTGGATCAGGTCGATAAAGCAGTGGTCGGCGAACTGCGGCACCAGCGTGTCCGCCACATGCCGCAGGGTGACACCGAGCTCCAGCGACCCGGACAGCCGCTCGCCGATGCGCTCGAGCAGCCCGATCCGCTCCTGCTCACGCTCGCTGTTGCGCCGGGTGGCTTCCCTGGCGAAGATGACGATGCCGTCGATGGCGCCGGACGGATGCCGCAGCGGCACCGCGCTCGCCCGGACGAAGATCCGCGCCCCGTCGGCCCGGCGGCTGGCAATGGTCCCCTCCCAGGCGCGCCCGCGCAGTACCTGCCGGGCCAGCTCGACGGCCTTGCTGAGATCCTCGACCTCGAACCCCAGCGAGAGGACCGGGCGGCCGACCAGCTGATGCGCGTCCGCGGACACGCCGAACAGCCGCTGTGCGAAGGCGTTCGCGTAGAGCAGGTTGTTGAGCCGGTCGGTGACGACGACCGCCGTCTCGACCTGATCGAGAACGGTGTCCGCAGGCAAGTAGGCCGGAAAAGCGGCGTCCCTCCAGCCGGTCATGACCAGCAGATCACCTCACCACGCGGGGAGAGGTGGCACCTGCTAACCCGTGGCGGCGCAGCCGCCACATCGGGGGGTTCCGGGGGGTCGCCCCCCCGGGCAAATACCGCGGGCAATGGCGAAGTTAGCCGAAGGCTAACGAGCATGCTGAGCCGTCTCGGGTCTAGCCACGAAAACGTGCATGGCGACGTCGCGAGGTAGCTCGGTACTGCGACCTTCCGAGAAGTCCTCACATGTCACCCGCACACCGTCGTGACTCGCCGCAAGAATAACCTCGCGTCCCGGTTGTATCCCGATGTGTTTGAGTCTAAGCATCAAACCCGCATCACTCTGGACTTGCTCACTTATCCGCCGGACAGTAAATCGCTCAGTCCGGGACGTTACGGCATCAGTCATCGCCTCAGCGGGCTCGGGCCCGGTCGCCAGCGCCTGCCGCACCGCCTCCGGCGGCAGGCCGAGCTCGTCCAGGCCGGGGATGAGGTTGCCATGCGGGCAGCGCACGGGATAGCCGAGCAGCTCCACCAGCCGGCGTTCCACCTCTTCGGAGATGACATGCTCCCACCGGCACGCCTCGATGTGCACCTCTTCCCAGGGCAGGCCGATGACGTTCACCAGCAGGCACTCCGCCAGCCGGTGCTTGCGCATGACCCGGGTGGCCAGGCCCCGGCCGGCCGCCGTCAGCGAAAGCTGACGGTCACCCGCGACCTCCACCAGCCCGTCGCGTTCCATCCTGGCTACCGTCTGGCTTACCGTGGGACCACTCTGCGACAGCCTTTCGGCAATGCGGGCCCGCAGCGGAACGATGCCTTCCTCTTCCAGTTCGAAGACCGTGCGAAGATACATCTCCGTCGTATCGATAAGCCCGTGCGCCGTCAACAGCTCTCTCCTTCTCTAACAGAGATGCTATGCCGGCCGGCAAGGGCTCTGGCTGCTACGTCACGGAGATAGCCGCTCCACGAGCCAGCCATCGCCGGACGGCCGGTACCGCAGCCGGTCATGCAGCCGGTTGGCCCGCCCCTGCCAGAGCTCCAGGGACTGCGGTGTGAGCAGGTAGCCACCCCAGAAGTCCGGCATGGGCACGTCGGTGCCCGGCGGCCAGCGGCGCTCGAGCCCGGCGTAGCGTTCCTCCAGCTCGGCCCTGGAACCGAGCACCGACGACTGCCTGCTGGCCCATGCGCCGAGCTGGGAGCCGTGCGGGCGGGTCCGGAAGTAGGGCTCGCTCTCCTGCTGGCTCAGGGCGCGGACCGGGCCTTCGATGATCACCTGACGGTGCATCGCGAACCAGGGGAACTGCAGGCAGGCCCGGGGGTTGGCGGCCAGGTCCCGGCCCTTGCGCGAGGTGTGGTTGGTGTAGAACACGAAGCCCTCGGGCCCGTGGCTCTTGAGCAGCACGGTCCTGGCTCGCGGTTGGCCGGCTTCATTCACGGTGGCCAGCACCATGGCGTTCGGCTGCGGAAGTCCCGCCGCCTCCGCGTCCGCCAGCCAGCGCGAGAACTGGATGACCGGATCCGCGTCGAGCATGCCTTCGTCGAGGCCGGTCAATGGCTCGGATGTGTGCTGTATGGCGTTCACGAATACGAATCCTCACACAGTGTCGCGGGGGCCGCATCGCCGGGCCAAACCGCTGGCCGGGCGCCGTGCGGCGGTGCGGCTACCGGTCCGCGGGCCGGGCGCGGTTGAATAGGTCGGCCAGGTGCCGCCGAATAGGCCGGCTAGGTGCCGCGTTCATCCACGGCTGCGGTCGTGTCGTCCCGGAAGACGCAAGGAGCACACATGTCCGAATTCAAGCCCGGTCTCGAAGGTGTCGTGGCATTCGAGACCGAGATCGCCGAGCCGGACCGAGCGGGCGGGGCGCTTCGCTACCGCGGCGTGGACATCGAGGACCTCGCCGGGCACGTGTCCTACGGGCACGTCTGGGGCCTGCTCGTCGACAACGCGTTCTCCCCCGGGCTGCCGCCTGCCGAGCCGTACCCGATCCCGGTGCATTCCGGTGACATCAGGGTGGACGTGCAGAGCGCGCTGGCCATGCTGGCCCCGGCCTGGGGGATGCGGCAGCTTCTCGACATCACCGACGAGGAGGCACGCGACGACCTGGCCCGCGCGTCGGTCATGGCGCTGTCGTTCGTGGCCCAGGCGGCCCGCGGGCTCGGCCTGGCGATGGTGCCGCAGAGCAGGGTGAACGAGGCGAAGACGATCACCGAGCGGTTCATGGTCCGCTGGCGCGGCGATCCCGACCCCCGGCACGTGAAGGCGGTCGACGCCTACTGGACCTCGGCCGCCGAGCACGGGATGAACGCGTCCACCTTCACCGCCCGGGTGATCGCCTCCACCGGCGCCGACGTCGCCGCCGCGCTGTCCGGGGCGGTGGGCGCGATGTCCGGCCCACTGCACGGCGGCGCGCCCGCCAGGGTGCTGAACATGATCGAGGCGGTGGAACAGTCCGGGGATGCCGTGGCCTACGTGAAGTCGGCCCTGGACCGGGGCGAGCGCCTGATGGGCTTCGGTCACCGGGTGTACCGGGCCGAGGATCCGCGGGCCAGGGTGCTGCGCCGGGCGGCCAAGGAGCTCGGCGCACCCAGGTTCGAGGTGGCCGAGGCGCTCGAACGTGCCGCCCTCGACGAGCTGCACGCCCGCAGGCCGGACCGGGTGCTGGCGACCAACGTGGAGTTCTGGGCGGCCATCGTGCTCGACTTCGCCGAGGTGCCGCCGCACATGTTCACCTCGATGTTCACCTGCGCCAGGACGGCCGGCTGGGCGGCCCACATCCTGGAGCAGAAGCGCACAGGCCGCCTGGTCCGCCCCAGCGCCCGCTACGTCGGCCCCAAGCCCCGCCCGGTCTCCGACGTCCCCGGTGCCACCGAGGTGCTGGACCGCGCCGTGTAGCCGTCCCACCCCACCACCCAGACCCCAACCCGGTCGATTTCACATCCACCGGCACCCAACCCCAGCGATGTCACACCGACCGGGTTTGCCGGGCCTGGGGGGGTGCTTACTAAACTTAACCGCGTGACGAGCATCGATATCCCCGCAGACCTCAAGCCAGCGGACGGCCGGTTCGGCTGCGGGCCGTCCAAGGTCCGCCCAGAGCAGCTCGATGCGCTCACCGCCTGGGGTGCGCGCTATCTCGGCACCTCGCACCGGCAGTCCCCGATCCGGTCGCTGGTCGGCCGTGTCCGTTCCGGCATATCGGAGCTGTTCTCACTGCCCGAAGGCTACGAGGTGGTGCTGGGCAACGGCGGGACCACCGCGTTCTGGGACATCGCCGCGTTCGGCCTGGTCAGCCAGAAGTCTCAGCACTTGTCGTTCGGTGAGTTCTCGTCGAAGTTCGCGAAGGTGACCGCGGCGGCGCCCTGGCTGGACGAGCCGACGGTGATCGCGTCGGCGGTGGGCACCCACCCGCTGCCGGCGGCCGAGCCCGGGGTGGACGTCTACGCGCTCACCCACAACGAGACCTCCACCGGCGTGGCCATGCCCATCGCGGCAGTGCCCGGCGCCGACGAGGGCGCCCTGGTGCTAGTGGACGCGACCAGCGGGGCCGGCGGGCTGCCGGTCTCCGTGGCCGAGACCGGCGTGTACTACTTCGCCCCGCAGAAGTGCTTCGCCGCCGACGGCGGCCTGTGGCTGGCGATCATGTCGCCGCTGGCGCTGGAGCGGGCCGGCAGGATCGCGGCCTCCGGGCGCTACCTGCCCGAGTTCTTCTCGCTGCCCACCGCGATCGACAACTCCCGCAAGAACCAGACCTATAACACGCCCGCGCTGGCCACGTTGCTGCTGATGGCCGACCAGGTGGAGTGGATGCTCGGCAACGGGGGCCTGGACTGGACGGTGGGGCGCACCGCCGATTCCTCGTCCCGGCTGTACACCTGGGCGGAGAAGGCGCCGTTCGCGACGCCGTTCGTCACCGACCCCGCGCAGCGCTCGCAGGTCGTCGGCACGATCGACTTCGCCGACACGGTGGACGCGGCTGCCGTGGCCGCCACGCTGCGGGCGAACGGGATCGTGGACACCGAGCCCTACCGCAAGCTCGGCCGCAACCAGCTGCGCATCGGCATGTTCCCCGCCGTCGACCCCGCCGACGTGGAAGCTCTCACCGCCTGCATCGACTACGTGGTCGAGCGCGTCTGATCAGTGCGCGATCTGGTGCACGAGGGCGCCGATCAGCACGGCGAGCACGAGGATCGCCAGCACGGACGGCAGCAGCCAGCGGGGCGCGCGGTTCACGCCTGGAAGCCTACGCCGCCATCTGCCGGAGGCTTCAGCGACCAGCTTCCGATGGACTCGTAGTGCGGGCGCGGGCCCATATAGCTGCGGATCAGGTGAATCCGGTCCGCCGTCCACGGGCTGCCGGTATGGCTCCTGAGCGACTCCACCAGGTCGCTGACGTCGACCGGTTCCTTGCACCGGGCCAGGGTGATGTGCGGCCGGAAGCGCCGCCCCGCATCCGGCGGCGGGACATTCGCATGCCGGGCTGCCCCGTCCACCGACCTGGCAATTTTATCCAGCGCGTCCATATCACCCTCGAGCCCGGTCCAGAGCACCCGCGCCCTGGGGGCGGTCGGGAAGGCGCCGCCGCTCGCGGTCCGCAAGCCGACGGCACGGTGGCGGGCGGCGGCGTTGCCCAGCTTCCGCTCGAGCCGCGGGGTGGCCTTCTCGTTCACCTCACCGAGGAAGGCCAGCGTGACGTGCCAGGACTCCGGGCTGGCCCAGCGCAGCTCAGGGCGGGAGGCCCGGAGCGGTGCGACCACCCGCTCGAGCTCGCTGAGCGCCAGCACCGACGGGGTGATGGCGACGAACAATCTCACTGCTCATGGGTACCAGAATCAGGCAGGGTGCTGTGCCCAGGTCGCGACGGAATCCGTCGCGAATCCTCAGTCAGGCCGCCGCTTTCAGCAGTGCGGACGGTTTCAGGTAGTCACGGACCCTGACCCGCAGGCTGCGGGCGAGCACGAGCGCGACCACGGCGGCGGCGACCGCCGAGATCGCCCCGCCGGCGATCAGGCTGCTCCTCGGGCCGAATGCCTGCGCGACCCAGCCGACCAGCGGTGACCCGAGCGGCGCACCGCCGAGGAACACCAGCAGGTACAGGCCCATCACCCGGCCGCGCATGTCCGCGGTCGTGCCGAGCTGGGTGGCCGAGTTGGCGGCCGTGGTGAAGGTGATCAGCACCACCCCGATCGGGAACAGCACGACCACGAACGTCCAGAACGACGGCATCAGCCCGTTCAGCACCTCGAGCAGGCCGAAGCCGAACGCGGTGGTCAGCAGCAGCCTGGCCCCGGGGTTCTTCCGGCGGGCGGCCAGCAGCGCACCGCCCAGCGCACCCACCGCGAACACGGTGGAGCCGAGCCCGAACGCGCCCGCGCCGGTGTGGAACACGCCCCGTGCCATCAGCGGGATCGCGACCTGGAAGTTCATCCCGAACGTCGCCACGAAGAACACCAGCACCATCAGCGACCACAGGCTGGGCCGCGCCCTGACGTAGGCCACCGCCTCGCGAAGCTGGCCCTTGGTCCGCGGCTTCCGCTCGGCCGGATGCAGCTCGGACGGCCGCATGAGCTTGAGCCCGGCGATCACCGCGAGGTAGGACGCGGCGTTGACCAGGAAGGCGGTTGGCGTCCCCACGGCGGCGATGATCAGCCCGGCGGCGGCCGGACCGACGATCCGGCCCATGTTGAACACGGCGCTGTTCAGCGCGATCGCGTTGGGCATGTCAGCCCGGCCGACCATCTCCACCGCGAACGTCTGCCTGGTCGGGTTATCCACCACGGTGACCATGCCCAGCGCGAAGGCGAGCGCATAGACGTGCCAGATGCGCACCTCGCCGGTCATCGCGAGGACGCCGAGGATGAGGGCGAGCGCACCGGCGCTGGCCTGGGTGACCATGAGGATGGTCCGCTTGGGGTACCGGTCCGCGATGGCGCCGCCCCACAGGCTGAACAACAGCAGCGGGAGAAACTGCAACCCGGTGGTGATGCCCAGCGCGCTGCCGCTGCTGTGCGTCAGATCCAGGACCAGCCAGTCCTGCGCGACCCGCTGCATCCAGGAGCCGGTGTTCGAGATGACCTGACCGGTCGCGAACAGCCGGTAGTTGCGGGTGTGCAGCGAGCTGAAGGTGCCACCGAACGAGCGAACCGCCGCACTGAGACGGGAGCCGCGCCGGGAGCTTTCTACGCCTGGCTCAGCTTCTCCAGGACCGGGGCCGCCTGCCGCAGGATGGCCCGCTCTTCCGGGGTCAGCTCCTTCAGCCGCTTGGCCAGCCAGGCGTCCCTGCGCCGGCGTGCCTGCACGACCAGGGCCCGGCCCTCCGCGGTCACGGTCAGGACCACCTGGCGCCGGTCGGTCGGATGCGGCGCGCGCATGACCAGGTGGCGCTCCTCCAGGACGGCGATCACGCGCGTCATGGAGGGCGGCTGCACCTTCTCGTGCTCTGCCAGCTCGCCCGGCGTCATCGCGGCGTGTTTTTCCAGCACGGCGAGCGCGGCGAGCTGAGTGTCGGAGAGCGAGGTCAAGCCTTCCGCCTGCCGCTCTACCCGCAGCCGGCGAGCGAGACGGCTCACTGAGATGCGCAAGGCCGTGGCCAGGCCCGCGTCCGACCTGGTCTCCGTCGCAGTCATGTTCATTAGCCTGAGTCATTACTGTTGCTAACGATATGCGGCATGCGAGCATTCCCGCAAACGGTTAGCAACGCGAAGGATGGCGCCGGTAGCGCCCGGTTTCAAGTACACCATGACTTGGGTCACAACACACCCCGTCACGGCGATGATTACAACACCTCCCTCGGCCCGGGTCATCCAGGGTTCGCTAACAGGTTTTACCGCACGAAGATCAGAAGTCCGGAATGTCTCCCGACAGTTACCCGACAGACCGCCCACCCAACCATGCCCTAGCCTCGTACCTGTGAGCGGCGCGTCCCACCCGGAACCCCCATCCGGCCCGGCCACCAGCGGCCTGGGCCCGGAAGCGGCCGATCCGGGCCAGACGGAGGCGGCCGATCCGGGCCAGACGGAGGCGGCCAGTGGGCGCCGCGTCTCACCCCCGCCGCTGGAAGCCAACGACCGCTTGGTAACAGCCGTCGTCACGGCGGGCTGGGCGGTAGCCCTGATCGTCCTCCTGGCGGTCCGAACCGAGATCCCTTCACGCGAGCGCTGGTGGATCTGGGTCGCCGTGGCCGGCCTCATTATGGGCCTGTTCGCCCTCTGGTACGTCCCGCACCTTCAGCGGAGCAGAGCCCGCACAGCCGGGCGCCGGGCCGCCCGTAACACTGATGGCGCACCCTGAACCGTGACGGTAATGCCCGACCTGAGCACCGGACTCCGCGGGCCCGGCGAAGCTGGCCAAAGGCCGGCGAGCACAGTTGACCGCCACGGCCAGCGAGCAGGGGCTGGCGCTTACCCGTGGTCGAGGGACTCGAAGACTGTTTCCTCGACCGAGATGCCTGGCTGGTCGACCAGGTCGTAGCCAAGCTCGTCGATGACCGGCGGCATCGCTGGCTCATGGCCCGGAACGGCCGTCGCCTCCGAGTGTGCACCGCAGCCATGGTCAACGGAGACGACCCGGCCGTCCTCGGGCGCGTAGGCGTTCGCGCACACGCCGAAGACGGCGCCGAGCGGCCCGGCGAGCCTGAGCAGGAAGCCGCAGCTCACACATTGGGCAGGGGCCGACCGGGCCACTGCCGACTGCGGGCCATGATCGCCGGTGTACCAGCGCTCGGCCGTTTCGTCCCGCCCGATCGCGGACAGCACCCGGGCCCGGGGCTCCTCGGACTGCGCCGCCGCTTCGGTCTCGTCGTCGGACGGCCAGTCCTGCAGTCCGTCGGTCCCTTCGGCGGCCACCACCGGAACCAGGCGCTCATCGTCGGGTGTGGCCGGCATCAGGTCGCCGACGCCGACATCGCCAGGCCGGAGCCGATCCCGCCAGGGCACCCACTCGGGCGCCAGCAGGGCGTCCGGGCCAGGCAGCAGGACCACTTCGCTGACGGTGACCAGTTTCGACCGCGATGCCCTGGCCACGGTGACCGCCCATCGCCAGCCGACATATCCCGGCTGCAGGCAGTCGAACAGATGCGTGGCGACCCGGTCGCCGTCCATATCGATGCCGGCGTGCGCGCCGACGTGCGCCTCACTGGCCACCCCGACCGCTGCCGCGCGGGCGAGGTCGCTGGCCATGACGCACATGGCGTCAGGTTCCTTGGTGCGGGACCGGGTTCCTGGACTCACAGCGAGCTATTCTCCCCCATCCGGAAGACCACCTGAGACCTCCTTACTATCATCCGCAGGCCACCTCCCGGGCCAGTGTCGCCCGGCCGGGTTACGCTGAGGGCACGCCGGGTCGCGGTCACCCGGCACAGGTTGAATACTGGGGAGCATGCGAATGTCTGGCGCGCGGGACGCGGCCCGTGGCGCGGCGTCCGCCACGGGGGCGGCCGCACGCGCCGGCCGCAGTGCTACGCGCTCGACAACTGGGTTCATCAACCGGCTGACCAACGCCTCCGGGGCGGGCCGGACCGGCCTGGGGGCCCTGATCAGGCTCACCGCGGCGGGCAGCGTGGGCGACGGCTTCGTGGCCGTCTCCCTGGCCGGGACGATCTTCTTCAACACGTCGGTCGACCAGGCCAGGAGCAAGGTCGTCCTGTTCCTGATTATCACCATGACCCCGTTCGCGCTGCTGGCCCCGTTCATCGGGCCGATGCTCGACCGGCTGCAGGATGGCCGCCGCTACATCCTGGCCGGCACACTGATGGCCCGCGGGCTGCTGTGCTGGGGAATGTCCGCCGCGGTCAAGAACCCGCTCACCCTGCTGCCGTCCGCGTTCGGCATCCTCGTCCTGCAGAAGGCCTATGGTGTCGCGCGTGCCTCGATCGCCCCGCGGCTGCTGCCTGCGGAGATCACGCTGGTGCGGGCGAACGCACGCTCCGCCCTGGCCTCGCTGATCGCCACGGCCCTCGCCGCCTCGCTGGCGGCCGGGGTTGACAAGCTGCTCGGCCCGGCCTGGGTGCTCCGGATCGCCACCGTGATCTATATAGCGGCCATGGCGCTCGCGCTGCGGCTGCCCGGTCATGTCGACACGCCGCGGGCGGACTTCGAGCCGACCCAGCCACTGCATGTGCACCAGCCAGATCCGGCCGATCTCGGTGCCGAAGCGGCCCGGCAAGCTGCACCCTACGACGGCCATACGCGCCCCTTGCCCCCAGGCCAGGAGGCCGATGTGGGCCCGCCGCCGGCTGACGGCGAGCACCACAGGGTGAGGTGGCGGTCGCTGCAGCAGGTCGGTCCCGTGGTCGGTGAGGCGATGCGGGGCAACGCCGCGCTGCGGGCGCTGTCCGGCTACATGATTTTCTTTCTGATATTTCTGCTCCGCACCGATCATTTCCACGGGGTATCACAGAATTTCGCGCTCGGCGCAATGGTCGGGGCCGCCTCAATCGGCGGGATGGCCGCCATGGCCATCGGCTCGATGCTGAAGTCCCGCGCGCCCGAGCTGATGCTGTTCACGATGCTCGTGCTCGCCACGATCATCACGGCGGCCTGCGCGTGGTTCTATGGCCTGTTCGCCGCGCTCATCGTCGCGTTCATCGCCGCGCTCGCGACCGCGCTCGGCAAGCTCGCGCTCGACTCAATCGTGCAGCGGGAGATCGGCGAGGAGATCCGCTCCTCGGCGTTCGCGGTGTCGGAGACGCTGCACCAGTTGTCCTGGGTCGTCGGCGGGCTGGCCGGCGTGGCCATGTCGTTCACTAACAGCGGAACCGCGGGATTGGCCATCGCCGCCGCAGGAGTCGGCGTCTCGCTCACCGTGATGATCCTGCGCCGCCGCCGCAGGATCAGGCTCCTGGCAGCTGCCCACCCCGGATAGGGGTCAGCATCGTCCCGTGACCTGGGCTAAGGCTCCAGGTCGTCGGCCACGGCCCGGAGCACCGCCGCGATCTTCTTCGCGTCCCGGCCATCTGGTTGCTTGCCCCGCCGGAACACCGTGGAGACCCCATCCAGCAGCTTGATCAGATCTTCCACCAGAACGATCATTTCGTCTGGATCCTTGCGATTGGTCCTGGCCACCGTCGGCGGTGGCTCGAGCAGGCGGACCTGCAGGGCCTGGGCACCCTTGCGCCCCTCCGCGATTCCGAATTCCACCCGCTGACCAGCCCGCAATCCCGCAGCACCGGTTTGCAGAGCGGAGGAATGCACGAAGACCTCACCGCCGTCGTCGCGCGTGAGAAAGCCGAACCCCTTGTCGGAGTCATACCACTTGACCTTGCCAGTCGGCACAGACGAGACCTCACGTGATGAAAGGGATTCTGACCACTTCGGGACCGTGAGAGGACCGAAGCCACGCAATAAGGCTATCGGTAGCGCGACGGCAACGGCAGTCGCGTTTGGACTAGACCACACACACCTCCGCCGCGGCCCTGGCGACGCGTCCGGCCGCCCGGCTGTCAACCGGCACAGCGACGTGGTCCCGGCAGTACCGGGACCACGTCATCCGCGGCCTCACACGTTCGGATGATGCTGGGACGGGATCGCGTGCGGGCCGGGGAAACTCTCGGTTATTACACGACATGTATACCCAGATTCACCCTGTGCAACCGTCTCGGGCCAGGCCAGGCATGGTCCCGCTTACCGGCCGCTCAGGCGTGCGGCGCCTTGCAGACCTCTCAGGCGCGCGGCGCCTGACCGGCCGCTCAGGCGTGCGGCGTCCGGTACCAGGACGGCACCCGGCGCGGCCGCCGCCCCTGCCGCACCCGCCAGCCGAGGTAGACGGCGCTGAGCAGGACGCCGACCCGGATCAGGTTCCAGCCATCGATACGAACGGCGTGCGCGAAGCCGGCCAGCGTCCCGGACTTCGCTGTCAGGCCGGCCAGCAGGGCACCCCCGAGGAGCATGACCGCTATCGGCACGGCCAGCACGGCAACCTTGTCCCGCACATCCAGCAGTCTCGACAGCAAGATGATGAGCACGCCGAACAACCACAGCGGGAACGGGTAAATCAGCACCCCCGCGGCGATCATCAGGATCGCGGCGACCTCCAGCGGATGCCTGCGGGCCAGCGTCAGGATGGCCGCCGGCCAGCTCTCGTGAGGGTCCGGCCCGGCATCATCGGTCAGGCCGCCCAGCAGCTCGTCGTCCTCGTCCCCTGGCTGCTCTGCCTCTGGATCGGCAGGCTGGCTCCACCAGACCGGCAGGCCCAGCGGGCCGGGCGCTGCCGGGCGCGGCACTGCCACCCGGTTCCAGGGCAGCCGCTCTGGGACGTCCCGGCCGGGTGCTAAGAGATCCGGCTGTGTGTGGTCCCATGGCATCCCCTGCCGTGACCCGGCACCAACGCTGCCGCCGGGCCGCCACCGGGCGGTCATCGGCCGGTGCGGGGTGGGCAGGCTAAACGGCCGGGGCCCGGATGACGCGGCGGCTGCTCGCTGCTGAGGGGGCGTGGAGAGTGCGGCGGGCGCGCTTGGTGGATCAGAGGTGCCAGACGGCGCGGTTTCACCCGCCTTCCCGGCAGTGCAGGGCGGCTGCCCGGCCGGAGCTGCCTCGTCCAGCCGCTGCCGCTCCTGGGCTGCCAGTTTCTCCGGGTCTCCGAACAGGCCAAGCAGGCGCCGCACGTCTTTGGCCTCAGCCACACGTGTTTCGCCGACCTGCCTGGCGATGGCGGCGCGTGACCGCGCCATAAACGTGAGCCGTTCGTCCGGGCGAAGTATCCGCTGCGCCGCGTCCGCCAGCTCACTGAGGTAGTCGAGCACGATCTGCTCGACGCTGGCGTCCATGCGCCGATAATCCCTCAGTACATCGCTCCGCGCAGGCAAAATGCCAGCTCTGGTCAGTCACGCAACTCCAGTTGACGGTTACTGGGACGCGTCGAGGATGAAGTCACGCCCCAGGTTCAGCAAGACCTGGTCGGCCGTCAGCAACCGGAGCCCCGTACGGGATGCCTGCGCCACCAGCAGGCGGTCGAACGGGTCATGGCGGTTGAGCTCGGGGAAATCGCGGATCGCTTCGGCGTGCTCGGCGGTGATGCTGAGCAGCTCCAGACCTTGGGCGGGGAGCTTTGCACTGAGGTCAACCGGGATGGACAGCTTGCCGAGCATGGACTTTATGGTCAGCTCCCAGACGGTCGCCGCAGAGACGTGAACGCCTTGCGCAGATGTGATCGCCTGCCTGGCCTGCGGGCCTAGGCGCGGGTTGTCGTCCAGCAACCACACCAGCGCCTGGCTGTCAAGAAGCAGCATCGCCGTCGGGCCTACCGGGCTCAGCCGAGTTCGCTAGATTCATCTGGCTGTCCGTATTCCAGGCCGTAGAACATTTGCTGGATGTCCGGATCGACATCGAACGCCCGGTCGTCGTAGGAGATCTCGCCCTTCAACCCCCCGAACATCACCGTCTCCGCATGGTGCGGAACCAGATCCGCGATCGGCGTGCCTGCCTTCGAGATCACCACCCGCTCGCCGGCCGCAACCTGCTCCAGCAGTCGTGACAGGTGCGTCTTTGCCTCGTGGATGTTGACGCTTACGGCCATGGTGTCATCCTAAGGTGTCATCCTAATGACTAGACTAAGTTTAGTTACCAAGATACGTGTAAGTCATCAGCGAGCGGGCGAAACCGACTCAGGGCGGTCCCGTATTACGGGACCGCCCTGATGTGCGCCCTGGATGCCGGTCAGGCATCCCAGACACGGCGGACCTGCCAGTCAGAGATTCCCGGTGCCGCCTGCGCGGCGCCCGCAGAGACTGACTAGAAGTCCATGTCACCGCCGCCAGGAGCGGCAGGTGCCTTCTCCTTCTCCGGCTTCTCCGCGATGACTGCCTCGGTGGTGAGGAACAGCCCCGCGATGGAAGCGGCGTTCTGCAGCGCGGAACGCGTGACCTTGGCCGGGTCGATGATCCCGGTCTTGAACATGTCGACGTACTCGCCGGTCGCGGCGTCGAGCCCGTGACCTGCGGACAGCGTCGAGACCTTCTCGACCACCACGCCGCCTTCGAGGCCGGCGTTCACGGCGATCTGCCTCAGCGGCTCCGCCAGCGCGCGGCGCACGATGTTCGCGCCGGTGCTCTCGTCGCCAGACAGGTCGAGCTTCTTGAAGGCGTTGTTGCCGGCCTGCAGCAGGGCCACGCCGCCACCGGCGACGACACCCTCCTCGACCGCTGCCTTGGCGTTGCGCACCGCGTCCTCGATGCGGTGCTTGCGCTCCTTCAGCTCGACCTCGGTGGCCGCACCCGCCTTGATGACGGCGACGCCGCCAGCCAGCTTGGCCAGCCGCTCCTGCAGCTTCTCCCGGTCGTAGTCGGAGTCGGTGTTGTCGATCTCGGTGCGGATCTGGTTGACCCGGCCCGCGATCTGCTCCGCGTCGCCAGCGCCGTCCACGATCGTCGTCTCGTCCTTGGTGACGACGACCTTGCGGGCCTTGCCAAGCAGGTCGAGGTCGGCGTTCTCCAGCTTGAGACCGACCTCCTCGCTGATGACCGTGCCGCCGACCAGGATCGCGATATCGCCGAGCATGGCCTTGCGCCGGTCACCAAAGCCAGGGGCCTTGACCGCAACCGACTTGAACAGGCCGCGCATCTTGTTCACGATCAGGGTCGCCAGGGCCTCGCCCTCGACGTCCTCTGCGATCACCGCGAGCGGCTTGCCGGACTGCACCACCTTGTCGAGCAGCGGCAGCAGGTCCTTGTTGGCCGAGATCTTGGAGTTGACCACGAGGATGTAGGGGTCCTCGAGGACGGCCTCCAGACGCTCCGGGTCGGTGACGAAGTAGGGCGCGATGTAACCCTTGTCGAAGCGCATGCCCTCGGTGAGCTCGAGCTCGAGGCCGAAGGTGTTGCTCTCCTCGACAGTGATGACGCCTTCCTTGCCCACCTTGTCCATCGCCTCGGCGATCATCTCGCCGATGGCCGGGTCCCCGGCCGAGATGGAGGCGGTCGAAGCGATCTGCTCCTTGGTCTCCACATCCTTGGCGAGCTTGGACAGTTCCTCGCTCACCCGCTCGACGGCCGCCTCGATGCCCTTCTTCAGGGACATCGGGTTGGCGCCCGCCGCAACGTTGCGCAGGCCCTCGCGGACCAGCGCCTGCGCCAGAACGGTCGCCGTCGTGGTGCCGTCACCAGCGACGTCGTCCGTCTTCTTCGCGACTTCCTTGACGAGCTCGGCGCCGATCTTCTCCCACGGGTCCTCGAGCTCGATCTCCTTGGCGATGGACACACCATCGTTGGTGATCGTGGGGGCTCCCCACTTCTTCTCGAGAACGACGTTACGGCCCTTGGGGCCGAGAGTTACCTTCACGGCGTCGGCGAGCTGGTTCATGCCGCGTTCGAGGCCGCGCCTGGCCTCCTCATCAAACGCGATCATCTTCGCTGCCATGTGCTCCAGTCCTCCGGAACTTTGTGGCCTTAGGCACGAATCGAGCCGACGCCCGCGACGGCCGACCCTCTCCGCAGGCAGTCCCTTCCTGCCGCTGGAGTGAGCCTCATCGCCCCGATCCCACCCGTAGCGTTGTCACTCTCGGGGTGAGAGTGCCAACGACCTGTTTAGCACTCTAAGGGTGAGAGTGCAAGCCGAACGCCGATGACCTCAGGGAGCCTGTGGGCAGCACCACGGCTTCCACGGCGCAAGAGCGCTCGTCAAGCCCGCATGGGCCGAACGCGAACAGCGCAGCGCATGCCGGTAAGAACACCCCAGCTCCGCAATACACTGCCGTGGCAGCCTCCAGCTACCGCCGGGCAGCGTAAAGATCCGGGCGCACAGATCCAGACTGAGCGAAAACCCGGAGGGTGAGGCCTATCCAAAACGTTCCGACTACGTAACATGACCGCCGGCCAACCCGCCTACGAAGTTCGTCTAGTGGTGTTTTGAACAGAACTCATATATACGGCCCGGCTAAGTCAGCTGACTGAGCCGGGCCGCTCGATGTTACGACGACGCCTCACAGAGTGCGGACGGCGTCCGCCTGCGGACCCCGGTCGCTCTGCGTGATCTCGAACTCGACCCGCTGTCCCTCCTCAAGGGTGCGGTAGCCATCCGACTGGATGGCTGAGAAGTGGACGAAGACGTCCCTGCCACCGTCGACCGCGATGAAGCCGTAGCCCTTATCCGCGTTGAACCACTTGACGGTGCCCTGAGCCATTCCCAACAACTCCCTAAACTGTGCTCTGCCTGCTAGGCCGCGCCATAATCGGCGAAGCCCGTTGGCCGCGGAGCAGGAAGCGGACATGCCTGGCAGAGCCGGGCACGTCCGCGGAACCCACAGCGACCGGACACGACCTTACCTTGTGTAGTGACCGACCGGAACGGCTACTCGATGATCAAACTGGCGAGGATCCTCACAAGCCCGTCGCGACCGCAGGAGCCACAACTGTCCAGCCAGTCACCGCTGATAGCGACAAATTAGAACATAACCGGAAATTCGAACAGACCTCGATAGGCCGCCCATCCGGGCCCCGCACCGCCGCCAAGGCGGCGGCGGACCGGCCCGATGGCAGCCGGTGTCTGCACCGCACACCGGGCACCACACCGGATGATCTGAACGGCCCGTGAAAGGCAGCCCAACCGGGCCCTGCTTAACCGAGCCCTGCCGCCTCGAAGGCGTCGAGGGTCGGCCTGATGGCGGCCGGGGCCTGTGCCGTGGCTGGGACCGCATCCAGGGTCTTCAGGCCGTCGCCCGAGTTGATGATGACGGTCTCGGCGTCCGGATCGATCCGGCCGGCGGCGAGCAGCTTGCGCAGCACGCCGAGGACGACCCCGCCAGCGGTCTCCCCGAAGATTCCCTCGGTCGCCGCCAGCAGCCCGATCGCGTCGATGATCTCGTCGTCGCTGACGTCAGCGATCGCGCCGCCCGTCCGGCGCACCGTGTCCAGCACGTACGGGCCGTCCGCCGGGTCGCCGATGGCCAGCGACTTCGCGATCGTGGCAGGCCGGACCGGACGGACCACGTCGTGTCCCGCCTCAAAGGCGGCGGCCACCGGGGCGCACCCGCTCGCCTGCGCGCCGAACACCCGCCAGTCATCCGGCTCGACCAGCCCAAGCCCGGCCAGCTCGCGGAAGCCCTTATCGACCTTGACGAGCTGGGCGCCGGACGCGATGGGCACGACGACCTGCTGCGGCAGCCGCCAGCCGAGCTGCTCGGCTATCTCGAAGCCGAGGGTCTTGGAGCCCTCGGCGTAGTACGGCCTGACGTTGACGTTGACGAAGGCCCAGTCCTCATATTCGCCGGCCAGCTCGGAGGCGAGCCGGTTGACGTCGTCGTAGGTCCCGTCCACGGTGACCAGCGTCCCGCCGTAGACGGCGGTCATGATGATCTTCTGCCGCTCCAGGTCGGCGGGCACCAGCACGACGGAGCGGATGCCGGCCTTGGCCGCGGCGGCCGCCACCGCGTTGGCCAGGTTGCCCGTCGAGGGGCAGGCCAGCACCTTGAAGCCCATCTCGGTCGCGGCGGCCAGGGCGACGGCGACTACGCGGTCCTTGAAGGAATGCGTAGGGTTGCCGCGCTCGTCCTTGATCCACAAGCGGCGCATGCCGAGCGCCGCGGCCAGGTTGTCGGCACGGACCAGGCGGGTCCAGCCCGGCTCGGTGCCCGGGGTCTGCGCGATGTCTGGGCGGACCGGCAGCAGGCTGGCGTAACGCCACATGCTGTGCGGGCCAGCCTCGACATCCGCCCTGGTCAGCGAGGGGAAATTATAACCGACCTCGAGCGGCCCGAAGCATTCGAGGCACGCGTAGTGCGGGCCGATCTCGCAGGTGTAACCGCATTCGCGGCAGACCAGCCCGGTGGCATGACCGAACGCCGGCTGGGTTGACGGGGTGGTAATCACGTGACGAGGCCTCACTTCCTCATCTTTCCCAGCGGCCACCCTGGCCGCGGGCCGGACTTGGCACCTGTCGCGTACTGCCTCGTCAGGCGGGAAACCCTGCCGGGAAACGAGAACGTGCGTCCGCGATGGTTGCCGGGGCTTCACAGGGCCGATCCCTCCACCCCTCTGGATGAGCGCTATTCAGTTGTCGCAGTCAGCATTTTAACCGATGGTTCCGATCCGGCATCTGGCCGCCGCAGGCCCACCGGCTAGCCTGGCGGACGATGAGCGAGCAAAGCGGCGTTGGGAACATCCAGGACATGGGCCGGGTTCTGGTCGCCTCGAACCGCGGCCCCGTGTCGTTCAGCCAGGACGCCGGCGGCGCCCTGACCGCCAGGCGCGGCGGCGGCGGCCTGGTGACCGGGCTGTCCTCGGTGGCGGGCTCGGCCGACCTGCTGTGGATCTGCGCCGCGATGAGCGACGCCGACCGGGCCGCCGCACGGCGTGCCCCCGGCGGCAGGCTCGACCTGGACGGCCATGACACGGGCGCCCGGGTCCAGATGCTGGACATCCCCCAGAACACCTTCGCCGCGGCCTACAACTCGGTGGCGAACTCCACCCTGTGGTTCATCAGCCACCTGCTGTACGACACCCCGAACAAGCCCGCGTTCGACGCGGCCTTCGCCAGCCAATGGGCGGCGTACCGCGAATACAACACCGCGTTCGCCCTGGCACTGGCCGAGAGCGCCAAGAGCAGCGCCAAGAGCGCGGACACCGCTGGCGTGCGCGCGATGGTGCAGGACTACCACCTCGCCCTGGTGCCCGCCATGCTGGCCAGGCTGCGCCGCGGCATCCAGATCACGCACTTCTCCCACACGCCCTGGGCACCGCCCGGCTACTTCCGGATGCTGCCCGATCCGGTGGCCAGGGAACTGCTCGAGGGGATGCTCGGCGCCGATCACGCCGGGTTCCTGGCCGCACGCTGGGCCGACGCCTTCCTGGACTGCTGCGAGGACGTACTCGGAGCCGAGGTGGACCGGGCCGCGCGCCAGGTCGGCTACCGAGACCACACCTGCACCGTCGGCGTGCACCCCCTCGGCGTGGACGCCCCCGGCCTACGGCACCGGTCCAGGGCGCCGGACGTCGAAGCCCACATCGAGGCGCTGACCGAGGCCACCAAGGGCCGGAAGCTGATCGTCCGGGTCGACCGGACAGAACTGTCCAAGAACATCGTCCGCGGCCTGGCCGCCTACCGCGAACTGCTGTCCACCCACCCGGAGCTGCACGGCAAGGTCACCCACCTGGCGTTCGCCTACCCGTCCAGGCACGACCTGCCCGAGTACCGCTCCTACACCGACAGCGTGCAGCGGATCGCCCAGGAGATAACCGGCGAGTTCGGCACGCCGGACTGGGATCCGCTGATCCTGGAGGTGAAGGACGACTACGCCAGGTCGCTCGCGGCCTACCGGCTGGCCGACGTGATCGTGGTCAACCCCATCCGCGACGGCATGAACCTGGTGGCCAAGGAAGCCCCGATCGTGTCCGGCCGGAGCTGCGCGCTCGTCCTGTCCAGCCAGGCCGGCGCCTGCGCCGAACTGGGCGGCGATGCGCTGGTGGTCAACCCCTATGACGTGTCCGCGACCGCCCGCGCCATGTACGAGGGGCTGACCATGCCGCAGGCCGAGCGCGATCGCCGCTGCGCTGCCCTCGGCAAGGCCGGCGCCGCCCTGCCACCGGCGCAATGGCTGGCCAGCCAGCTCAGCGCCCTGGGTTGAGCTGGCGAACCAGGTCAGCCCAGCTCGCCGGCGATCCAGCTCAGCAGGGCGATCATGCTGTCAGGGCCGTCCACCACCAGGTCGCTCGCCGCGGCAAGCCCGGTCACCTCGCCGGACCCGCTGCACACCGCCAGACCCGGGGTACCACGGCCGCGAAGTTCGCCCACGGCGGCGAACGCGGGCAGGTCCCCGAGGTCGTCGCCGCCGAACAGCACGGCTCGCGCGGCCCGTTCGGCGGCGAGCTCCGTCAGGGCCCGTCCCTTGTCCATCCCGGGCGGCCGTAGCTCGATGACCATCCGTCCCGGCTGCGTCATCAGGCCTTCCGCGGTGGCGAGCTGGTCGAGCGCGGGGCGCAGCAGGCGCAGCGCCGCGTCCGGGTCGGCGGTCCGCCGGGTGTGCACCGCGACGGCGTGGCCCTTGTCCTCGGTCCAGGTGCCGGGCGGCGCGCCAGCAGCGGCGAGAACCTCAGGCAGCCGCTCCCTGGCAGCCACCACGCCCGGCTCGGTGGGGCGCGAGGCCAGCTCACCGCCGGACCACCGCTCGAAGCCGTAGTGGCCGAACACGATCAGGCCAGGCACATCGGCGAGCCCGCCGTACTCCACCGCCTGGGCGGCCGGGCGGCCGGTGATGATCGCCAGCGTGCCGACCCGCCGCGTCAGCGCCGACAGCGCCGTGACCGCACCCGGATGCGCCCTGGCATCCGCTGGGACGGTCACGATCGGCGCGAGCGTACCGTCGAAATCCAGGCCGATCAGTCCGTGCTCAGGGTCGGCCAGCAGCGCGGCCAGCCCGGCCCGGCCCGCCGCCGTGTGCGGCCGGAACCCGGCCGGCACGCCGGCCAGGCCGTCAGCCGGATTCACTGGAGTCCGCCGGACGCACCGAACGCCGCCTCGCCCGCCGGGACCGCCGGGCTCTCAGGCGCTTGATCAGGACGGGGTCGAACGCCGCCGCCTCCGGCCGGTCGATCAGCTCGTTGAGCAACTGGTAGTAGCGCGTGGCCGAGATGGCGAAGCTCTCCCTGATTTCCAGCTCCTTCGCCCCCGGGCTGGGCCAGGTGCGGCGCTCGAAGGCAAGGATGCGCATGTCGCGCTCCTGTAGCACCGCCATCCCACCTCCACCGGTTCGCTTCGCAAACGGTATATCTCATCAGGAGGTTGTGTTATTCAAAATTATGAGCCACCTGGCGCTCGCGTGATATGCCCGATCCCTCGCGCGGACCCCGCGGGGGCCTGCACTCGGGATGCGGTTTGAATAACACTCCGGGTTAGGTGGTCTATGCGCGGGGCCGCCGACCACGTACGCTCACCCTTCGTGGCCTCATTTGATTGCCTGACGTTTCTCACCGACTACGGCCTGGAGGATGGGTTCGTCGCCGCCTGCCATGGGGTGGCCTGCCGGATCGCACCAGGGATCCCGGTCATCGACATCACGCACCTGGTGCCGCCGGGCGATGTCAGACGCGGCGCCGCCGTGCTAGCGCAGACGATCCCGTACCTGCCGTCCGGCGTGCACGTCGCGGTCGTCGACCCCGGCGTGGGCACCGCCCGCCGGCCCGTCGCGATCCGCGCTCCCGGGGGGATCTTCATCGGGCCGGACAACGGCCTGCTGTCCTGGGCGGTCGCCGCGGCCGGCGGCCCCACCGACGCCTACCAGCTCACCAACGGTGAACTGTGGCTGCATCCGGTGTCCGCCACGTTCCACGGCCGGGACATCTTCGCCCCGGTGGCCGCGCACCTGGCCAAGGGCACGGACATCACCTCGGTGGGGGAAAAGATCGACCTCGCCGACCTGGTCAGCCTGCCCGCCCCGACCAGCAGGGTGCACGACGGCGAGGCCGAGGGCGAGGTGATGTCGGTGGACCGGTTCGGCAACGTCCAGCTGTCCATCGCCGCCTCCGAGGCCGGCCGGATGGGGATCGGCCTGGGGTCCACCGTGGTGGTGCGCTGTGGCCGCCGCCAGCTCACGCTGCCGTACCTGGAGACCTTCGCCTCGGTGGCGCCCGGCGAGCTGGTCGCCTACACCGACAGCGCTGGGCTGATCTCGCTGGCGGTCAACGCCGGTGACGCCGCGGAGCGGCTCGGCCTGCCGCCGGGCGCGCACGTCCGGCTCGCCGTCACCCCGGCCGCCTCCTGAGGCACCCCGGCCCGCCTCCCGAGGCACCCGGCCGCCTCCCGAGGCACCCGGCCGCCTCCCGAGGCCCGCGGCAGCACCTGAGGCGCCGTTCAGCGCACGGCGCTGCCGTTGGCCGCCGCCAGTTCCTCCTTGCGCGTGCTCGCGTACACGGCCACGTACTCCTGGCCGGACAGCGCCTGGATGGCCTGCATCACCTCGTCGGTGATCGTGCGGCGTGCCTTGGCCTCCGGCCCCTGCTGGTACTCGGAGCCGAACGTCAGCGGCTTGCCGATGATGATCTCGATACGGGCCGGGCGCGGGACGATGTGCCCGGGCGGGAGTACGTGTTCGGTGCCCTTCATTGCCACCGGGATGACCGGCAGGCCCGAGTTGAGGGCCAGCCAGCCGACGCCGATCCTGCCCCGGTAGAGCTGCCCGTCCGGCGACCTCGTGCCCTCCGGGTAGATGCCGAAGAGCTGGCCCCGGCGCAGCAGGCCCAGCGCCGCCTGCAGCATGTCCTGGGCGGCCCGCGGCCCGGTCCGGTCCACCGCGAGTTGTTTGGTCGCCCTCAGGTATGCCCCGGCGATCCGGTCGATCGGCCTGGTCCCGGTGAAGTACTCGGACTTGGCGGCGAAGGTCACCGGCCGGGCCAGCATCAGCGGCAGGTAGATCGAGTCGACGATCGACAGGTGGTTGGAGGCGATGATGGCGCCGCCGGACTCCGGGATGTGCTCGGCGCCGGTTACCCGCGGTCGCGCCCACGCCTTGAGCAGAGGTCCGGCCAGCGCTCTCGAGACCTGGTACTGCACACACTCTCCCTGTGGGCTGGCTGACGGCTCATCGGCGGCTGGTTCACAAGATAGCCTGGCGTTCCTGGTGGGCCGCGACCGCATCGGCGGAGGCCCTGGGCCCGGTGCAGGCGGCCGCCGCCGCGCAGATGGCCAGCGGCAGGGTGAACGGCAGCCCCGAGGCGACCACCGTGACCCCTGAGTCCTCGGCGAACCAGCACAGCACCGCCACCAGCCAGATCGCGGCCAGGATGACGCGCAGCAGCGGCCGGGCGGCCCAGGCCCGCGGCAGGGTCTTGACCGCAAACCAGGACGGCCGCAGCAGCGTCAGCCCGGCCACCACGATCACCGGCGGCACGATCAGGGCGTAGTAGCTGGTGGTCAGCGAGCCGACGTTGGAGCCGATCTTGCGGGACAGCGTACCGCCCGCGCCGCCGTGCAGCACCTGGCCGAAGAACCCGCCGATGTCGGACTGCCCGGTGCTCGGCGCGAGGTAGTTGACGAGTGCGAACACGACCACCACCACGGCGCCGCAGACGACGGCGATGGCGACCCTGCGGGTGGTCATCCGGATCCCGGCCACCCCCATGAGAATGATCAGGAACCCGGGCACCATCGCGAACGTGCCGCCGACCTTGGCGCCGAACCCCGGCCACCCTGCCACCGCCACCACGACCAGCGCCACCCCAGCCGCCGCCGCCAGCGCGGCCCTGACGGAGCCCTGGCCACGGCGCAGCATCAGCAGGCCGGCCCACCCGGCGCAGAACAGGCCGGCTGCCGCGTAGATGACGATGGCGTTGTTGCCGATCCCGTAGAACCGCCCCGCCACCACGACGGACAGCCCGAACGGCGTGCCGAGCTGCAGCCGCGATCCGGTCCCGATGTCCACCGCGATGACCGCCACCGTCACCGCGGTCACCACGCCGATCGGCCCCAGCGGATCCCGCCGCCACGGCCCGGCGAGCGCCGCGCCGCCGACCACCAGCGTCCAGCAGGCGGTCAGCCCGTACAGCCACACGGCAGGATGGGACAGCAGCCACCACGGCACGACACTGGCCAGGAACGAGCCCACCGGGACCGCGCAGGCGAACACCCCGGCCACCCGCCACAGCTGCGCCCTGCGGCGCCGCCGCTCGGGCTGCCCGCCGCGCAGCAGCAGCCCGATCCCGGCGATGACCAGGACATCCGCCACCCCGTAGGCGGTGAAGAACCAGCCGAACGTCCCCCGGTACACCTGGGCGGCGGTGTCCTGCCCGATCAGGCCACGGACGGCCGGGCCGAGACTGCCCCGGTCCGCCCGGGTCAGCTGCGACCCGATCGCGTCCGGGGGGACCGGCACGCCATTCCAGTGCAGTAGCGTCGGCGTCAGGTCGGTGAGGGTGACCAGCCCCGGCTGCCGGGTGGCCGCGGAGTCGAGCAGCCCCGAACCGAAGCCCGGCCCGTCGACGATGACCGGATGCAGGTGCGCCGCCGCCCCGTCAGCCAGCGCGGCCACCACCAGGGTCGCTCCCGGCGGCTGCTCACCCCGGATCCGCCCCACCGCGGCATCGTCGGCGCGCACCGCCGCCTGCCGTCCGTGGCCGGCTGGCACCGTGCCCAGGTCCACCACCGTCAACGGGCATTTGGAAAAAGAAATTGCCGAGGCGGACCTGGCCGGCACGTAGTCCCTAACGCGTCCTGTTCCATTCGCCAGGGCAACCGCCGCCCCCGGACCGATGGCGGTGGCGCACTGTCCAGGCCCTGCGGCCTTGGCCAGCAGCCCCCAGTTCGGGTTGTAGTGAAACTGCCGGTTGTAGTCGACCAGCGACCGCATGTCTGGCACTCGCGCCGTGCCCCCCGGGCCGGGAACAACAGGCGGCAGGCCAGGACACTGCATAGCGGCAGCCCGCGGCGCCATCGCCCGCGCACCAGCGTTGAGCGTGAGCCACCCGTCGGCCGGGCAGGTGAGCGCCTGGACCGCATGCACGACCAGGTTGCCATCCGAACCTGCCCCGGCCAACCGCCAGAGCGCAGGCGTCGCGGTAGCCGAGATGTCGCTCCACAGCAGCCCCGGGATCCCCACGAAGACGACCGGGTGCCCGGCCGCCTGAACCCGCGCGGGCGCCGCCGCCGCGACCGGCGTGGCAGCGTGCCCTGGCCCGGCGACCGCGGCCACCGCCCCGGCCACGCTCAGCAGCGCACCAGCCACCAGGCTGCCACAGAGCCCCACACTGGCCCGTGTCCTGTTCACCTAGACCTCCGGAGGAGCAGCCATAGCCGCCGCTGAAACTGGGACCTAGCGCCGACGTCCCAGGAGCACCTAGATCGCGAGCCGGCGAGGGGAATCGAACCCCTGACCTACGGTTTACAAGACCGTTGCTCTGCCTGCTGAGCTACACCGGCGTGGGAATGAGAGGCAGCCGCCATCGTAGTCGACCCGGCCGGCTCGTGAGTCTGCTGTCACGCGGCTGGCCTGGTCAGCGGGCTAGAGTGCCGCGACGGCGGGCGGCCTCGTGCAGGGCGATGCCCGCGGCGACGCTGGCGTTGAGTGACCCGGCGGCGATCGGGATCCGGGCCAGCAGGTCACACTGCTCGGTCACGACGCGGGACAGGCCTTTCCCCTCCGAGCCGACGACGAGGACCAGCGGGCTGTCCGCGATCTCGAGATCCCCGATGTCGGTGCCACCGTCGGCTGCCAGGCCGACCGCGAACAAGCCTGCCCGCTGATAGCTGGCCAGGGTGCGGGCGAGGTTGGGCGCCTGGGCGACCGGGGTTCTGGCCAGGGTGCCTGCCGAAGCTTTCCACGCGCCTGCGGTCACGCCGGCGGTGCGGCGGCCCGGGATGACCACGCCATGCCCGCCGAAGGCTGCCACCGAGCGGATGATGGCGCCCAGGTTGCGCGGGTCGGTGACGCCGTCGAGTGCCATGATCAGCGGGAGCTGGGCGGCGTCGGTAGCCAGGACGACCAGGTCGTCGGGGTGGGCGTACTGATAGGGGCGCACGCGCAGTGCGAGGCCTTGGTGCACCGCACCCTGGGTGAGCCTGTCCAGCTCGGTGCGGCCGGTCTCGAGTACCGGCAGGCCGGCGTCGGCGGCGAGCTTGACGGCTGCCCGGATCCGGTCGTCGCCTTCGGTCCGGTAGGCCAGGTACAGAGCCGAGCCTGGCACGTGCGCACGCAGGGCTTCGAGCACGGCGTTGCGGCCTGCCACCATCTCGGGGCCGTCGGTGCGCCGGGCCTTGCCGCCCCCTTCCGGCTGGGTGGCCCTGGCCCCTTGGCCGGCCCTGGCGCCCTGGCCGGGCCTGGCGGCAGCGGCTGCCTGCTGCGCACTGCGGCGCTGAGCCGGATGGCCGGGCCGCATGTGCGCGGGCGGGGTCGGGCCTTTGCCTTCCAGGCGGCGCTTGCCATACCCGCCGGTGCCGGGGCGGGGCTTTCCCTTTTTGGTGGCTCCGCCGCGGCCGGCCCTGGGCTGGCCGCGGCCACTGTCGCCTGTGGGGGTCATCGTTTCAGCTCCCAGCGTGGTCCCTGCGGGGTGTCCTCGATGAGCACCCCGGCCGCCCGCAGATCTTCCCTGATGGTGTCGGCCGCTTGATAATCCTTGCGCTCGCGGGCCGCCTGCCGCTGGGTGAGCGCGACCTGGACCAGCGCGTCGACCACGCCGTGCAGGTCGCCATCTCGGCTCGCGGTGCTCCACTGCCCGGACAGTGGATCCAGGCCTAGCACGGCCAGCATGCCCCGCACCTGGCTGGCGGATCTGGCGGTGGCGGCGAGATCACCGGCGGCCAGGGCGTTGTTGCCCTTCCTGAGCTCGGTATGGACGACGGCCAGCGCCTGCGGGACCCCCAGGTCTTCGTTCAGCGCGTCGGCGAAGGCGGACGGCAGCCCGTCTGCCTGGGCCGGCGTCTGATCCTGCTCGGCCAGGGTGGCGCAGACCCCGGCGGCGCGGGTTACGAACCCTTCGATCCGCTGGTAGGTGGCTGCCGCTTCGGCCAGGGCGTCCCAGGAGAATTCAAGCATCGAGCGATAATGCGCCGAGTTCAGGTAGTAGCGAAGTTCGGCCGGCCTGACACGGTGCAGCACCTCGCTGACAAGCATGGAGTTACCGAGCGACTTGCTCATTTTTTCGCCGGCCACTCCGAGAAGCCCGTTGTGCATCCAGTAACGAGCGAAGTCATATCCAGCAGCGCGCGATTGTGCGATCTCGTTTTCGTGATGTGGGAACACCAGATCCAGGCCGCCGCCATGAATGTCGAAGGTGTCACCGAGATATTTGATGGCCATGGCCGAGCACTCCAGATGCCAGCCCGGACGGCCAGGCCCCCATGGCGTCTCCCAGTATGGCTGGCCAGGGAGTGCCGCCTTCCACAGCGCGAAGTCACGTGGATCCCGCTTGCCCGGCGAGCTGGAATCGTCGGCGGCCCGCATTTGGCCCAGCCGCTGGCCGGACAGCTCGCCATAATGCGCATAGGAGCTGACGTCGAAGTACACGTCCCCCTCGGCCGGGTAAGCGTGACCGCGCTCGATCAGCTGCCGGATCAGCACGATCATCTCCGGGATGTGCCCGGTGGCCCGGGGCTCGGCATCGGGCGGCGTGCAGCCGAGCGCGTCGTAGGCATTGATGAATGCCCGCAGGTTCCGTTCGGCCACCGCCCACCACGGGATGCCGTCGCGTTCGGCGACCCGGAGGATCTTGTCGTCGATGTCGGTGACGTTCCGGCAGAACGTGACCTGATATCCGCTGGCCCGCAGCCACCGGGCCAGGATGTCGAAACTGATTCCCGACCTGAGGTGGCCGATGTGCGGAAGCGCCTGCACCGTGGCACCACACAGGTACAGGGCTGCCTTCCCCGGAACTAGTGGGCAGAATTCGCGAACCGCCCGGGTGGCGGTGTCGTGCAGGCGCAGCTTCACGTTGCACAGGCTACGGGATGAAGACGCCCCCTCTGCGCCTGCTGACGGGGCCCGCTGCTTCCCCGCGCACCGTGATCGGTGCCCTCCCCTGAAGGCGGTCTTTCTTCTGCCCACCGCCAGAGGTCAACTGCGACGCCTTGACCGTGCGTACCGTCGTGACTTCTTTCAGCGGCCGAACGGCGCCCCCCGGGTAACATTCCGCGTAGCGATCCGCGCTGCCTGGCGTGTCGCTGTATTCCTTACTATGGGCCGACGGCGTAGCCTTGCCCTGCCATGAGAAGAATGACCGGGTCGCCGCGTTTGGCTTCGCAATGAGTGCCTACCTCCCTCCATCCGCCCGTCGTGGCTTCCGCATTGCCGCGCTCATCGCCGCGGTCATCTGTGTGCTCGCCATCGCGGCCGGTGCGTTCGTGGTGTCCTACACGGGCGTGCGCGACTTGGCGCTAACCGCCGGGGTCACCGCGCATTACGCCAGGTTCTATCCCTGGATTTTCGACGCGGTGTTTGTCGTCGCCGCCGTCGCGGCACTGTCGCTGCGGGGCGCATTGCGCGCTTACGCCTGGCTGGCGATCCTGGTCATCCTCGGCGCGGTCGCGACCGCGGATGCCATTCATGCCACCGCGATCGCATTGCCGAAGCGGCCTGCCGAGGCGACCGTCGCGGCCGCCCCCTGGGCGGTGCTGCTGATCGGCTTTACCCTGCTGTACGCCATGGTCCGCCAGGCCCTGCCCGCCCGGCGCGCGGCGGCAGCGGCCAGTCCCACGTCAAACGGCCGGGTGGATAACGGCGGTCAGGCCGCCCCGGTGCCGCTGAGCGCCCTGCTGGCCGACAAGCCCGCCACCCGTCCCGAACGAGCCCAGGCCGCCCTGACCGCCCGCGCCGCAACGGCAACGGCAACGGCCACCAAGCCCAGCCCACCAGCCAGGGCCGAACCCGTCCCGCCGAAAACCGAGCCCCTCACCACCAAGACCAAACCAGCCCCCAGAACCGAACCCGCCATCACCAAAACCGAGCCCGTCCCGCCGAAGACGGTGCCGGTCATCGCCAAGGCCGAACCAGCCCCCAGAACCGAACCCATCACCACCAAGACCGAACCCGTAATCGCGGGGCCAGCCAGCACGGAGCCAGCCAGCGCGGAGCCCATAAACACGGAGCCGACCAGCGCGGAGCCCGCCAGCACCGAACCCGCCAGCACCGAACCGGTCAGCGCCGAGACCGGGCCCGCCGCCCCGGCTCCGCCCCCAGCCCCCGAGCCGGTCTCCACCCCGGCCGATCCTTACCCGGCCAGGACGCAACAGTTCGCCGTGCGACGTCCACCGATGGCTGCGTGGCCGGTCGCTGAGCCCGAGTTGCCTGCGCGCCAGCCGGCCGAACGGGACGACCCCAGCGATGCTGATGCGGAGCCGGTGGAGCCCACCACTCACTTCAACAGACTGCGCAGCGGCCCCACGCCCCCCGACGAGGACTAGCCAGCGCCCTCGGTCGCAGAACTCGCATAGACGAGCGCGACCGCGATGGCCGCCACGCCCTCGCCGCGGCCGGTAAGGCCGAGACCGTCCGTCGTGGTGGCGGACAGGCTGACCGGGGCGCCGTTCAGCGCCTCCGACAGCACCTTCTGCGCTTCCTCGCGCCGTGGGCCGATCCTCGGTGAGTTGCCGATGATCTGAATGGCGACGTTCCCCACCGTGAACCCGGCGCTGGCCACGATCCCGGCCGCCGCACGCAGCAGCGCGGCCCCGGACGCACCGGCCCATTCCGGCCGGTCGGTGCCGACGTTCTTCCCAAGATCACCCAGCCCGGCCGCCGAGAACAACGCGTCACAGGCCGCATGCGCCGCCACGTCACCATCGGAATGGCCGCTGAGGCCGATCTCACCAGGCCAGTACAGCCCAGCAAGATTCATCGGCCGCCCCACGCCAAAAGGGTGGACGTCAACAGCAACGCCCACCCTAGGCATGATCAGGATCGACTCCCCAGACATCGATATAACAGCCGTCCATTACCACGAGAAGCAAGCCAACTACGCCAGCCACTAGCCCTGTGACGGCGAAGCCGTCACATCGGAGGGCTCCGGGGGGTCGTCCCCCCGGGCCAGCATTGCTAAAGCGGGATCCGGCGAAGCTGGCCGCAGGCCAGCGAGCAGGATGGTGCCCACCCCCCGCTTTAGCAGCCCAGGACTTCGTCGAGCAGGGCTTCGGCCTTGTCCTCGTTGGTCTTCTCGGCGAGCGCCAGTTCGCTGACCAGAATCTGCCGTGCCTTGGCGAGCATGCGCTTCTCACCAGCCGACAGGCCACGCTCCCTGTCCCTGCGCCAGAGGTCTCTGACGACCTCGGCCACCTTGTTCACGTCACCGGAGGCGAGCTTTTCGAGATTTGCCTTGTACCTGCGCGACCAGTTGGTGGGCTCCTCGGTGTGCGGAGCCCGGAGCACTTCGAAGACCCTCTCCAGGCCTTCCTGCCCGACCACGTCCCTGACCCCGACCAGCTCAGCGTTGTCCGCCGGCACACGTACCGTTAGGTCGCCCTTGTCGACCTTGAGCACCAGGTAGGTTTTTTCCTCACCCTTCATCGAGCGGCTCTCGACAGCTTCGATGCGAGCAGCCCCATGATGGGGGTAGACAACCGTGTCGCCGACCTTGAAAGACATGTGGCAAGTACCCCTTCCGCTGAAACTTAGGATACCACGAGCAGCGCAGTCGATAAAGCATCGGCTGAAATGAAAGTGCAGGTCAGAGACCATATTTGGGTGGGGTAAAAGGCCAGCGCCAATCACCTCGGCACCATCACAGCATCATCTCGGCCGCCCGGCAGCCAGCTTTGCGGACGCGTTCGAGCCGGTGCTGATGCCCTCCCGGCGCCCTTCACGCCCTTCCCGCATTGCACTTTCGGACCCGCATCTGGGCTGTCCGGTATCCACCTGGGAACGTGGTTTAGGTCATACCGGTACCGTCGCTGCTGACTCACATCCACCGCTTGCGCAGGGCCATCGCCGATGCCGCTGGATGATCAAGCCCGGCAAGGGGAATCCGGTGGCGCCACCGCTGCGCGGCTGGCACATACTGGATACAAGGTGGCCGCTCACGCGGAAGAGGTGCGCGTGGACCCTAGCAGCGATCCCGGCCGGGACGAGTACGGGCTTCCTCCGGTCGACATCGAGATCCCCGACGACGCCAGGGATCTGGATCGTGATGTCCAGGCATACCGTCGCGAGCTCAGAGTCCAGCGGCGGCGGATGCGTGTTCGCAGGCTCACCAGGCCGCTCACCCGGCACGGCATGATCATCCCGCTGGTGGCCGGCTGCCTCGCCCTGACCCTTCTGTCCGGCACCCTGCTCACCTTGCTCGCTGGTCACCAGGCGACGCCGACACCGATCCGCACGTCGGCCGCCGCGAAGGATCAGCCATCCCCGGCGCACAGCCCGCTGTCGGGGCCGCTGCCCCATGCCCAGATGACGTTGCTGGATGGCAAGCAAATCCCACTGCGCACGCTGATGCTGCCTGCCGTGCTCGCCTGGGTGCCGACCGCCTGCACGTGTACGACGGCGCTGCAGCAGCTCGCGTCACAGGCCGCCGAGGCGCATGTCGGGTTCTATCTGGTCGGCACCGGCCCGGCTGTGGCCCAGCTCTCCGGGCTGGCCAGAGCGGTGCGGCAGAAGACCAGCCAGGTGCTGGAGGACGCCACCGACGCGATCAACGACGCTTACGGCCCGTCCGGGCTGACCGCGATCCTGGCCGACCGCTCCGCCGTGGTGGGCGACGGCGACGTGGTGCGCCACTTTTCGGAAGCAGACCCCCGGGTCGTCACCAAGTTGCGGTCACTCGCGGGCGCCAGCAGCGAGCCGGTGATCACGGAGCCCTCGCAATCGGGAGACGTGTCCCCGGCATCGTGACGGCCGCGCCGGCGGGCCGGCGCCAGGATGGATCAGGCCAGCCGCTAATCTGTGCGTCGTTCTATTTCGCGCGCCATAAAGTATCTCGCTGTGGAGCGCCACAGAGTCTGAGGAGAGCATCAGTGAGCCGAAGCCGGGCAATCACGCCGATCGGCCGCCTTGCCGTCGCGGTCATCGTGGCGGGCCTGGTCCCCACCGTGGCGGCGTGTGACGCGGGTAACAACGCGCCCACCCTCGAATTCCACCCGCAGAGCGCCGGCGTTGACGCCACCCTCAACGGGATCGAAATCCGGGATGCGTTCGTGCTGGGAGCGCAGTCCGGCTCCACGATCCCGGCCGGCCAGTCCGCCGGGGTCTTCCTCGCGATGTACAACAACACCAAGAGCGCCGACATGCTGGTCGGCGCCACCGCCGCGAGTGCAGCGAAGTCTGTCCGCATCCCGGCCACCGGGATCCGTCTGGGCAGTTTCCAGGCCACCTATCTGACCGGCCCGAAGCCTGAGATCGTCCTGACCGGTCTCACTCACGCCCTGCAAAGTGGCACGTCGGTCAAGGTGACCCTGTCCTTCATCAATGCGGGCAGCATCACGCTCGACCTTCCCGTGCTCGCCCGCAGCGACGACTACGCGACGTTCTCGCCCCCGCCGACGCCGACCCCGTCGGCGAAGCCCACGAAGTCCGGCAGGGCGGGCTCGTCCCCCACCAGCTCCAGTTCCAGTTCCAGTTCCGGCACCCCAACCCCGAGCACCACGGCATCGCCCACCCCGACTGCCTAGCGGAGCCGGGGCAGGCAGCCGGGCAGCGGGATCAGCCGGCGGGCTCGAACTTGTAGCCGAGGCCCCTGACGGTCACGATGTGGCGCGGGTTGGCCGGGTCGGTCTCGATCTTCGCCCGGAGCCGCTTGACGTGCACGTCCAGCGTCTTGGTATCGCCCACGTAGTCCGCGCCCCAGACCCGGTCGATGAGCTGCATCCTGGTGAGCACCCGGCCTGCGTTACGCAGCAGCACCTCGAGCAGCTCGAACTCCTTCAGCGGTAGCTGAACCTGCTCGCTGCGGGCCGTCACGACGTGCCTGTCGACGTCCATCCGGACCGGCCCGGACTCCAGGATCGAGGCAGGCTGCTCGTCGGCCTCGCCGCGCCGCCGGAGCACAGCGCGCATCCGGGCGACGAGCTCACGGGACGAGAACGGCTTGGTCACGTAGTCGTCGGCGCCGAGTTCGAGCCCGACGACCTTGTCTATCTCGCTGTCCTTAGCGGTAAGCATGATCACCGGCACGTTGGACCGCTCCCTGAGGGTCCGGCAGACCTCGCTCCCCGGCAGGCCAGGCAGCATCAGATCGAGGAGCACGAGGTCGGCGCCGCTGCGGTCGAATGACTCGAGCGCGTCCGGTCCGGTGGGACAGACAGCGACCTCGAAGCCCTCCTTGCGGAGCATGTACGAGAGTGCGTCGCTGAAAGACTCCTCGTCCTCAACGACCAGCACACGTGTCACTTGACTGCCTCCCTGGAAGGTTGCGACGCGGGTTGCGCCTGACCAGACGTGACGATGGCTCGCTTCCGCTGCAGCGGAAGCCGCAGCGTGAAGGTGGATCCCGCACCGACCTTGCTCCAGACCGTCACGTTGCCGCCGTGCGCGGCGGTGACGTGTTTCACGATGGCCAGCCCAAGCCCGGTTCCGCCGGTCGCCCGCGACCTGGCCGGATCCACCCGGTAGAAGCGCTCGAAGATGCGCTCCCTGTCCCGCTCCGGGATCCCGATCCCCTGATCCGCGACGCTTATCTCGACGATGCCCTCGGCCGCACGCTTGGTGGATACCAGCACGCGGGTGTGCTCCGGGCTGTAGTCCACCGCGTTCTCGAGCAGGTTGCGCAGCGCGGTGACCAGCAGATCCTCATCACCCAGGACGACCAGACCACGCTCGGTAGCCGCGACGAGCTCGATGCCGCGGGCGCCGGCCTTCATCCGGCACCGGTCGAGCGCCTCGGCCACCACCGCGTCGAGTTTCACGGTGACGGGGTCGGGCACCGGCTCGGCGGCCTGGATCCTGGACAGCGTGATCAGGTCCTTCACCAGGCTGGTGAGCCTCGCCGCCTCATAGCGCATGCGGCCCGCGAAACGGCGCACCGCTTCCGGGTCGTCGGCGGCGTCCTCGACCGTTTCGGCAAGCAGTGCGAGCGCACCCACCGGAGTCTTCAGCTCGTGGCTGACGTTGGCCACGAAGTCGCGCCTGACCTCCTCCACCCGCCGGCTCTCGGTCTGGTCCTCGGCCAGCACCAGCACCAGGCCACTGTCGGGGGCGAGCGGCGCACCGAGCGGGGCAACGCGAACGGCGAAGCTGGTCGACCGGTCACCGTGCTTGTGGTCGGGGACCTCGATCTCGCCCTCACGGATCTCGCCGTCCCTGCGGACCTGCCTGGCCAGGGCCAGCAGCTCGCCGACGAGCAGCCTGTCGTCCTTTACCAGCCCAAACGAACGCGCCGCCGAGCTGGCCCGCAGGACCCGGTCCTCGCTGTCGAGGACCACGGCGGAGGAGGATAGGACGGAGAGCACGGATGCGATTCCGGCGGGAAGCCGGGTTGGCGGGGGGCTTTCTCCCCGCCCATCGCGCGTGCCTCCATCGGTGCTGACCTTCATGGACAAGGCGGCTCCAGTCGCCGGGCCGCCGCGCGGTCACGCCTGCGGCCACCTCAACATCCACGCTTATCGTATGCGCCCCTGCTCAGCAGGCCACAAGGGCAAATAGCCCGCCTAGCCTCTTCTCGTAATGTTCATATAGTGGTCAATCAGCCGTCATATCCCCTTTACCCAGCGGAAACCGTCCGTGACGGACGCAGAAAGCGCCAGGACAGCGGGTGACCAGCTCCGTGACGAGGGTCACGCAGCCGCCATGACGCAGGCAGCACCGGCACGGCCTGGCGCACGGCCCCTCAGCGGCCCTGATTCCGTACCGCTTCGGCCGCGGCCACCGCGGCCTGCGGGTCGAGATACCTGCCACCTGCGACGACAGGCCTGAAGTCGGCGTCAAGCTCGTAGGCGAGCGGGATGCCCGTGGGGATGTCAAGACCGGTGATGTCCGCGTCCGAGACGCCGTCGAGGTGCTTCACCAGTGCCCGCAGCGAGTTCCCGTGCGCGACCACGAGCACCGTCCGGCCGGCCATCAGGTCCGGGATGATCGCGTCGTACCAGTACGGGGTCAGCCGCCAGAGGACGTCACGCAGGCACTCCGTGCGCGGCATCAGCTCGGGCGGCAGCGCCGCATACCGGGGATCCGACACCTGGGAGAGCGGGTCGCTGTCGGACAGCGGCGGCGGTGGCGTGTCATAGGAACGCCGCCAGAGCATGAACTGCTCGTCGCCGAACTCCTCGCGGGTCTCTGCCTTGCTCTTGCCCTGCAGCGCGCCGTAGTGGCGCTCGTTGAGCCGCCAGGACCGCCGGACCGGCAGCCAGAGCAGGCCGGCCGACTCGAGCGCGAGGTTCGCGGTCTGGATGGCGCGGGTGAGCACGGAGGTGTGCACCACATCGGGGCACAGACCCGCCTCGCGCAGCAGCGTCCCCGCGCTTTCCGCCTCTCCTCTGCCCTTGCCGGACAGGCCGACATCCACCCATCCGGTGAACAGGCCCTCGGAATTCCAGCCGCTCTCGCCATGACGAAGCAACACCAGGGTTCGCATACCGGGGAGCCTATCGATGGGCCGCCGGGAACAGGATCTGGCCCGCCAAGGTTCCCAAGACGGAGGTGCATGCCCGTGCCGCGACGCTCCCCCCGGCGGATCGCGACCATCAGCGTCCATACATCGCCGCTTGACCAGCCAGGAACCGGAGACGCCGGTGGCCTGAACGTCTACGTTGTCGAGGTCGCCAAGCGCCTGGCCGCGCGTGGCGTCGAGGTCGAGATCTTCACCCGCGCGGTCTGCAGAGACGCGCCCCCGGTGACCGAGCTGGCACCTGGTGTGCTGGTCCGGCAGGTGATCGCCGGGCCGTTCGAGGAGCTCGACAAGGCCGACCTGCCCGCCCAGCTGTGCCAGTTCACCCTGGGCGTGCTGCGCGCCGAGGCCGCCTACGCGCCGGGCCGGTACGACCTGGTGCACGCGCACTACTGGCTCTCCGGCCAGGTCGGCGCCGTGGCCAAGGAGCGCTGGGGCGTTCCGCTGGTGCAGACCATGCACACGCTGGGAAGAGTGAAGAACGCAGCGCTCGCGGCGGGCGACGCCGCCGAGCCCGAGGTCAGAATCCGCGGCGAGGCCGAAGTGGTGGCGGTGGCCGACCGGCTCGTCGCCAGCACATCGGCTGAGGCGAACGAGCTCATCAGCCTCTACGGGGCGGACGCGGGCAAGGTCAAGACCGTCTCTCCCGGGGTTGACCAGACGGTCTTCCAGCCGGGCCCGAAGCCCGGGGCGCGGCGCAAGCTGGGCCTGGCGCACGACGCCGTCGTGCTGATGTTCGCCGGGCGGGTGCAGCCGCTCAAGGCGCCGCACGTGGTCCTGCACGCGGCCGCGCGGCTGCTGGAGGAGGACCCGGCGCTGGCCGGCCGGCTCGTGGTGGCGTTCGTCGGCGGCCCGAGCGGCTCCGGCCGCGCCGATCCCGACCAGCTCTCGGAGCTGGCAGCCAGGCTCGGCATCTCGAAGGTGGTCCGGCTCGAGCCACCCTGCCCGCAGCCCGAGCTTGCCGACTGGTACCGGGCGGCCACCATCGTGCTGGTCCCCTCGTACTCGGAGTCGTTCGGCCTGGTGGCGGTGGAGGCTCAGGCCTGCGGCACGCCGGTGGTGGCCGCGGCCGTCGGCGGGCTGCGCACCGCCGTGCGGCATGGGGTGTCCGGCATGCTGGTGAACGGGCACGATCCAGCCGACTACGCCCGTGTGCTGCGCAAGCTCATCCGCTCGCCGGCGAAGCTGGCCAGCCTGTCGGCCGGCGCGATCGCACATGCTTCGAGGTTCAGCTGGACCAATGCGGTGGACGAGCTGGTGACGGTGTATACCGGGGCCATGAACGATGTGGCCGCGGTGGACGCGTGACAGCCGGTTCGCCTGGGTCAGCGCAGATCATCGAGGCGGCGCTCGCCGACCTTGGGCTGTCCTACGAGAGCCCACGGCCGGGTGCTTACCTGATCAAGCTGGCCGGGGAGCACAAGCTCGCCACCATGACCTGGCTGATCGCAGGGGCACACAGCCTGCACGTGGAGGCGTTCTTCTGCCGTCAGCCGGATGAGAATCACGCCAGCTTCTACCGGTTCCTGCTGGAACGGAACGCGCGTATGTACGGGGTGCATTTCGCCCTCGACCCGCTCGGCGACGTCTACCTGACCGGGCGGCTGCCGCTCGGCGGGGTGACGGCGCCGGAGGTCGACCGGCTGCTCGGCTGCGTGCTCAGCTACGCGGACGAGAACTTCGACCCCGCGCTCGAGCTGGGCTTCGCGTCGTCCATCCGCCGGGAGTGGGCCTGGCGTTCCAGGCGCGGCGAGAACCTCGACAACCTGCGCGCCTTCGCCCGCTTCGCCGACGACACCGAACACGCCTGACCATCCCGCACGGGCCAGGCCCCCATCGGCAATGTTGTGGCTGTTACAACATCGACCGAAGAGTGTCTACGTTGCCACTGCCACGACATTCGATTCGGCCCGGAGCGGCCGGGCCAGCCACCAGCGGGGGCCGGCCCGGCCGCGAAGACGGACCGGGTCAGACCAGGTTCTTCTCGGCCTGGGCGTAGGCCAGCTTGGCCAGTGACTCCGCGCCTGCCCGGCTGGCTTTCGCACCGACCAGGGTGATCGCCCCGACGAGGCCACCGCTGCGGTAGATGATCGTCCAGATGTTCGCGCTGGAGTCGCCGGCGGCGCGCACGTTCAGCTCGCTGGCCGCTGCGCCGATGCGCGGGGCCGGCTCCTGCTTGATCTCGTAGGTGTATGTCTTGCCGTCGACCCTCGCGTGATAGCGGGAGCAGCCGACCGGGATGTTGTGTGTGATCGCCATCTCCAGCATCGACGACGGTGGCGCCAGGAGCACCTCGGAGACCCCGTCGCTGCCGACACGGAACGTGGCGACCGTGGCGGGCACGCTGTCGAACTTCGACGAGGCCAGCCCCGTCGCGGTGGCGCTGGCGCACCGGGGAGGAGAGATCGTCACGCCGGACAGCGTCTGCTTGCTCGCCTTGACCCCGGGGAGCGACCCGTAGGCCCCGGACTGGACCGGGGCTGCCGGGTGGGCGCCGTCGACCCTGGTCAGCAGGGCGGCACGGAGCTGGGACACCGTGTAGGCGGGCCCGGTGTTGCTGTTGGTCGTCGTCTTGGCCGCGTTCCCGCTGGAACCGCCGGAACTGCCGACGCTGCTGGAACCGCTCGAACCGCCGCATCCGGCGAGCGCCGTCGCGAGGGCGAGCGCTGCCAGTGCAGCGGGCACGCGTGAGTAGTGGGTTTGGAACATCGGGAGGCCCTTCTCAAGCCGGATCTGCCTGGTTCGGGCGTGAGCTTACCGCACTCTAAGTGACCGAACGAGTACGTTCCGTGAAAGTTCGTAAGGCGACGGGACTCCGGCTAGGAAGAAGAGCGCTGGCAGTGGCCAGCGCCGCTGGCCCCGGCGCCACCACGGGCACCGGGGCCAGCCAGGAGCGGCCTGGCGGCCTCAGCCGGTGACCGATCCCGGCGGTGGAATGGTCCCCGGGCCGGTGAAGCCGCAGATGAGCGCGTCGGGGTTGCTGTTGTACAGCGGGGTGGCCAGCTTCGGCGGCTTGGCGAAGGCCGGGTGCTTGAAGTCCAGCATGTCGAGCATGTTGCTGGCGTTGGCGTCCCGGAAGGTCATGGCCGGCAGGTTCCACTTGGTCTCGGCCAGCTTGCAGATGCTGGAGTGGTCGAAGACGTTGTGCGAGACGTAGTTCTTCCGCGACCACGGCGAGATCAGCGAGCAGGGCACCCGGAACCCGTACCTGGCGAACCCGTCGTAGACCGGCTCGCCGGCCGGGACCTTGGGCGCGATCTTGTCCGGCGCGATCGCCTTGGGCGGCGGCACGTGGTCGTAGTACCCGCCGTGCTCGTCGTAGGTCCAGATCAGCAGCGTGGTCTCCCACTCGGGGCCGGCCATGACCGCCTTGACGACCTCGTAGGCGAACGCCTCGCCGATGGCGATGTTCTGCGGGTCCTCCTCCGAGTGGGTGGAGTAGTCCGGGTCCACGATGCAGTAGTCGGGCAGGTTGCCGCTCGCCGCATCGTCGAAGAAGTGGCCGAGCGGGAGCACGTTCTTGCCGAAGTTGTCGAAGTAGAGCTGCGGGAACAGCAGCGTCGACGGCGTCGTGGAGTAGTAGTTCTTCCACGAGATGTGGTGCTTGTCGAACAGGTCGAACAGCGTCCCGTTCGCCGGGTAGCCCAGCGGGAACGTGTCGTCCACCATGCCGAGGGACGTCGCTGCGAGCAGGTAGCGACGGTTCGGGAAGGTCTGGCCGAGCACCGAGCTGAAGTAACGGTCGGCGATCGGGAACGCCGAGGCCAGCGAGTAGTAGAAGGGCTGGTCCTCCTGCTGCCAGTAGCCCATGGACACCGGGCCGCTGGCGGACTCGACAAAGCCGTCGTTCTTGCCGCCCGCGTACTGGCTGTGGCTCTGCTGCCATTCCTGGGACGGCTTGCCGTTGAGCTGGCAGACGGTGGGCATCCGGAAGAGGTGCTGGGTCTTCCCGTTCGCGTACGGGTTGGTCTCGATGGGCAGGCCGTTCTTGCCGAGGGTGAAGCCGTCCGCTCCGGGCCGCTGCAGCATGCCGAGCTTGTTGTCGTAGGAGTGGTTCTCCATCATGAGCACCACGATGTGCCGGATCAGCGGGAGCGTGTCCTTGCCGACTGGCCGGTCCGGGTAGGGCAGTGAGCCCGGCTTGCGGATCCCCGACTTGGTCACCTGGGACGCGGCCACCGTCGCCGCCCGCCGCGGCGTGGCGGCGTCCGTCCACGCGCCGGTGCCCGCCGCCACGCTGGCCGCGAGCCCCGCCATCAGCAGTCCGCGCCTGGTCGGACCGTGGCCATCCTGGCCGGAAGCGTCCTGATCGTCGGCGCCAGACGTGAACTCCTTCAAGCCCATTTGCTGTTCCTCCACCCATCAAGGTCGTAACTGCGTGGCATCCTCTCAACCAGTGGTAACCCGCACAAGGGCGGGTAGATGACAGGAGGCGAAACGGATGGGGCCACTGCACGGGGTCAAGGTCATTGAGCTTGCCAGCCTCGCCCCGGCGCCGTTCGGCTGCATGATCCTGGCCGACCTCGGCGCGGACGTGCTGCGGGTCGAACGCCCCGGGGCCTGCGGGCCAGATGCCGTGATCCCGGCCGACCCGCTCACCCGGGGCCGCCGGTCGATCGGCCTCAACCTCAAGGAACCTGCGGGCCTGGGACTGCTGCTCCGCCTGGCAGAGCGGGCCGACGTGCTGGTGGAGGGCTTCCGGCCCGGTGTCGCGGAGCGGCTGGGGTTCGGCCCTGAGGTGTGCCTGGAGCGCAACCCGCGGCTGGTGTTCGCCCGGATGACCGGCTGGGGGCAGGATGGCCCGCTCGCCCAGACCGCGGGTCACGACATCGACTACATAGCGGTGTCGGGGGTGCTGCACGGGATCGGCCGGGCCGGCCAGCGCCCAGTGCCGCCGGTCAACCTGGTCGGCGACTTCGGCGGCGGCGGCATGCTGCTTGCCGTGGGAGTGCTGGCCGCACTCCTTGAACGGGAGCGGTCCGGGCTGGGCCAGGTGGTCGACGCGGCGATGGTGGATGGCTCGGCGCTGCTGAACTCCTTCCTGTACGGCCTGCTGGCCGGCGGTCTGTGGGAGGAGGAGCGCGGCACCAACCTGCTGGATGGCGGCGCGCCGTTCTACGACACCTACGAGACCTCGGACGGCGGCCACGTGGCGGTCGGCGCGCTCGAGCCGAAGTTCTACGCCGAACTGCTCGCCGGGCTCGGCCTCGACGGCGAGGAACTGCCCGATCAGCTCGACCGGTCCGGCTGGCCGGTGCTCAGGCAGCGGTTCACCGAGGCGTTCGGGAAGCGGGCCAGGGACGAGTGGGCGGAGGTCTTCAGCGGCTCCGACGGGTGCGTGGCCCCGGTGCTGACCCCCACCGAAGCGCCCCGGCATCCGCACAACGTGGCCCGCGGAACGTTCATCGACGGCGATGTGGTTCAGCCCGCCCCGGCGCCACGTTTTGACCGCACGCCGCCCGTCACCCCACGGCCCCCCGCCCGCCCGGGCGCGGACACCGACGCGGTGCTGGCGGACCTGGGCCTGCCGGACGAGCAGATCGCCCAGCTCCGCACCACCGGCATCGTGGGCTAATTTTCTTTTCAAAACCCACGAAGACGATCATGAAACTGGCTCTGAACTAAACGATTACCTGGCAAAGGCTGACCTTGAGGCAAAGGCTGACCTTGAGGCAAAGGCTGACCTTGACAGGCTCTATTGGTCAGTCCGGCTCGCCGCGGCGCCCGTCCGGCGGCTCGGCTGCCTCCCGCCGCCGCCAGCCCTCCGGCAACGTGACCTCGAGCACGTCGTCGACCGTGATCACGCCGAGCATGCGGCACCGCTCGTCCACCACCGGGATCGTGATCAGGTTGTAGTCGGTCATCAGCACCGCGACATCGACCACGTCCGTGTCGGCCCCGACCCGGACCGGATCGGTCTCGCTGACCTCGATGAGCCGCGCGCCGGGATTCGCCTGCACCAGCGTGACCAGCCGGGCGACCCCGAGCAGCCGCCCGGACTTGCCGACCGCGTGCACACTGGTCAGCGCCTCCGGCTGCAGGCTGCCGGCCTGCCCGACGGCGGCCAGCACCTCGGCCACCAGGGTGTCAGCGGGCAGCGCCAGGTAGTCCATGCCCATCAGGCCGCCCGCGCTGGTGGGATTGAAGCCCATCAGCGTCAGCACCTTGGCGTGCTGGCCAGCAGGGAGCAGGTCGAGAACGGGTTCGCGGCGGTGCTGCGGCAGCTCGGCGATCGCGTCCGCGGCGTCGTCGGCGCGCATCCGGCTGAGCACCTGCGCCACCTCCTGGTCGGACCGCGCGTCGAGCAGCCGGGTGGCCAGATCCTCGTCGAGCTCCTCGAAGACGTCCGCCTCGAGTTCGGGATCCACGTGCACGCGCCCCAGGATCTCGGTCTCCTCGGCCTTGGACGCGTCCTCGATCAGGTCAGCGATCTGGGCCGGCTTCAGGCCGCGGATCCGGGCGAACGGGCCGCGCAGCACCGCGCTCCCGGTGTGCCCGATCAGCGCCTCGAACTGGCCCTGGTCCCGGAACACACCCTGATCCCGCTGACGGCCGAGCAGCCCAAGAGCGCGGCCGGTGCGCCGCCTGGGGTCCACGCCGGACAGCACCCATTCCCCGTCCCTGTGGGCGAGCTGCAGGTCCGCGGCCCGGACCAGATGCGCGCTCTCCACGTCGATCAGCCGGTGCCCGAGCACGTCGGCGCGCAGCAGCACCTCACCCTCGCGCCGCTCGAACCGGCGCAGGTTGAGCCGGGCGCTGGTCAGCTTCAGCTCCCCCGCACCGAACGAGCTGACCTGCTCGATCGGCACATAGACCGGCCGCCCGCCGACCGTGCCCACCAGCCCCGTCACCAGCGGGCAACCGGCCCCGCGCAGCCGCACGATGACATCGGACAGGCGGCCGAGCGACTCCCCGTCACGAGCAGTGATCGACCGCCTGAGCAGGCCGGACAGGCTCAGGGTCAGGTTGCTCCCCGCCCCCGGAACCGGATCGGCCGCCGGTGTCGCGGTCATCGGGCGCTCTCCCCTCGGTGAGCGAACACCACATCCCTACCATCTCACTGTCCGGTGAACGCCAAATGCGACAGCAGACGATACCCAGCTAGCGGTGGTATGAAGGCGGGAGCACGTATACAACACGTATGCAGTGTCTAATTAAGGGACGCGCTATCCAAATAACCGTCGGGATGACTGTGGTCATCACACGCCCGATCGCTCGCGCGGACCCCGCCGGGGCCTGCACTCGCGAGTCGGATTTGGATAACCCTCTCGGGTAAGCAAAGGGGCGGATCTCGTGGCCATGCGCAGAGCGACCGGTTTGCTCGGCGGGCGTTCGTCTCCCCCGGAGAGCCTCGGGTACGCGGTGAAGAACCGCCTGCTCGGCCGCCCCCTGGTCAACGAGCAGCTCGCCGAGCAGCGGCTGTCCAAGCCGCTGGCGCTGGGCGTGCTGTCGCCAGATGGAATCTCCTCCTCGGCCTACGGCACCGAGGAGATCCTCATCGCTCTGCTGCCGCTGGCCGGGCTCTCGGCGTTCGCCCTGATCCTGCCGATGACCCTGGTCATCCTGTTCGTCATGACGCTCGTGGTGCTCTCCTACCGCGAGGTCGTGATGGTGTACATCAGGCCGGGCGGCTCCTACGTGGTGGCCAGGGAGAACTTCGGGCCACGGGTCGCGCAGATCGCCGCGGTCGCACTGCTGATCGACTACGTCGTCACCGTCGCCGTGCAGACCGCGGCCGGAACGGCGGCCGTGGTCTCCGCATTCCCCGTGCTCGGGCCCTACACCAAGCCGATCACGATCGGCGTGATCCTGTTGCTGTGCTTCGGGAACCTGCGCGGGCTCAAGGAGGCCGGCCGCGCCTTCGCGGTGCCGACCTACCTGTTCGTCGGCTCGGTGCTGCTGATGATCGGGGTCGGCCTGGTCAGGGAGATCATCGGCAACCTGCACCAGTACAACCCAAGCACCCTGCACGATCACTACGCGATCGGCGGCGGCGCGGCCGGACTGATCAGCGTCGCCATGATCTTCACGCTGCTGCGCGCCTTCGCCAACGGCGGCGCGTCGCTGACCGGCATCGAGGCGGTCAGCGACGCGGTCGGTGCGTTCCGCCCGCCGGAGGGGGTCAACGCCCGCCGGGTGCTGGTCGCCGAGGGCGTCCTGCTGGGCATACTGGTCGCCGGGATCTCCTGGCTGGCGCACGTGACGCATGCCACCCCGCGCCTCCTCGGCGCCCCGACCGTGCTCGCCCAGGAGGCGACCCTCGCCTTCGGCGGCGGCGCCGGCCGGATCCTGTTCTACCTCGTCCAGGCCGCCACGGCGCTCATCCTGTTCACCGGCGCGAACACGAGCTTCAACGGCTTCCCGTTCCTGGCCAGCTACGTGGCGGGCGACGCGTTCCTGCCCCGGTGGCTGCTCAAGCGCGGCCACCGCCTGGTGTTCTCGAACGCGATCGTGATGCTGACCGTCGTGTCGGTCGCCCTGATCCTCATCCGCGGCGCGAACGTCAACGGCCTGGTCCCCATGTACGCGATCGGCGTGTTCACCGCGTTCTGCATGGCCGGGTTCGGCATGGCCCGCTACCACCTGCGCCGCAGGGAGCCAGGCTGGCGGCGCCGGTTCATCGTCAACCTCTCGGCCGGCACGATGACCGCGATCGTGGTAGCCATCTTCGCGGTGGTCAAGTTCACCGAGGGCGCCTGGATCGTGGTGGTCGTCTTCCCGATCCTGGTCTTCGCCCTCATCCGGCTCAACCGCCAGTACGCGATGGAAGCCGAGGTACTGACCACGATCACCGGCAGCCAGCCGCCGCCGCTGCCCACCTATGCCCGCCGGACGGTATACGTCCTGGTCGACGGCTTCGACCTGGCCACACTGGCCGCGCTGCGCTACGCCCGCAGCCTGCGGCCGACCACGCTGCGCGCGGTGCACTTCGTCATCGACGGCGCCCGCGCCGAGATGCTCCGCGAACAGTGGACCCGTGCCGACCGTGGCGTCACGCTCGACTTCATCGACGTCCCGGACCGGCGGCTGGTCCAGGCCGCCGCCGAGCTGGTCAGCGCCGAGGTCGCCACCCCCGGCACGCACGTGACCGTGGTCCTGCCCAGGCGCAGCTACTCCCCGCTGCTCGGCCGCTTCCTGCACGACCGGACCGCCGACAAAATCGCCAGCGCGGTCAGCCGCATCCCCCGTTCGGCCGCCACGATCATCCCGTTCGACGTATCGAGCCGGGTAGAACTGCTGCAGAGCAGGCATGCCGACAAGCTGGCGAAGCCCCAGGAAACCCACCTCGTCACCGACCCGGCCCCGGACGGCCAGCAGCCCCGCCCCCCGCGCAAGAGCAAGAATGGCAAGCCGCCGGCCAGCTCCGACAGTGGCTACCGGCGCCCGGTCCCCTCGGCCGGCATCGACCCCATCGGCACCCTCAGCAAGTCCGGCCGGGCCACCGTCGAAGGCCGGGTCCGCACCGTGGAGATCCGCCCGGTCGAGCAGAATTCCGTCCTCGCCTGCGTCATCGCCGACTCCACCGGCGAGCTGACCGCCCTGTTCTACGGCCGCTCCCGCATACCAGGAGTCGGCTGCGGCTCAAAGGTCCGCTTCCGCGGCACGGTCGGCTTCCGCGGCGGCCACCCGTTCATGGTCAACCCGACCTACGAACTGCTCGGCACCGAGCCAGCCGACACCAACGGCGGCCAGCCAGACCCCGGGGCGCCTGCCACTTGACCCCCCGGGGGTCTGAGCATCCGCGGAAGTCCCTGCTGGGGGTAGTGGTGTCGATGGCACATGGACACCACTGGGTGGTGGTCGATGGCACATCGACACCACCCGCAACGGGAGCAGGGCTGCCGGTGTCAGGAGGGCAGGGTCAGGAAGGCCCGGTGTCAGGAGGGCAGGGTCAGGAGGGCAGGGTCAGGAGGGCAGGGTCAGGAGTTCGTAGTTGGGGTTGATCATGCCGGGGATGCCGTCGCGGAGGCCGAAGGCGCCGGTGAGGCGGATCTTCGCGCCCGGTTCCACGCCAGCGATGTGCTCGCGGCCGTAGAACAGGGCGGTCAGCTGGCCGGTGGAGTCGGCGATGGTGGCGGCGAGCACGCAGCTTCCGCGCACCGGGCGGATTTCTACGTTGCGGACCCGGCCTTCGACGGTGGCCCGGCCCGGCTTGGTGAGGGTGCCGATCGGGTTGGCGCTGGTGGGCGGGACCGGGCGTTCGTAGTTGCCGGTGCCGGACTTCCTGGTGGGCGCGGCCGGGCCGTGGCCGCGGTTGCGGAGCGCGGCCCGCCAGCCGGAGGCTCCGCCGGCCGCTGAGCTGGCCACGGGCGCCGCTCCCACCGGCTCCGGGCCGTTGGAGGTGGCAGGAGCGCCGAGGTGGGGCAGGGTGACGGTGGCGGCGGCCGGGGGGGTGGCTGCCGCGGCACCGTCACCGGCTTGACCGGCCGGCGTGCCGGTGCTGGCGGGTCCGGGGGGACGCGTGACTTCCCGTTCCTGCAGCACCGCCAGCCTGCTCGATACGTCGTAGGGGATGATCGTGGCGGCCGAGCGGGGGATCCGGCTGACCACGCGGGCGATTTTGTCGGCGGTCCGGTCGTGCAGGAAGCGGCCGAGCAGCGGGGAGTAGCTGCGCCTGGGCAGGATGACGGTCACGTGGGTGCCGGGGGTGGCGACCTCGGCGCTGACCAGCTCGGCGGTGGCCCGGCCCAGCCTGCGGTCGGGGCAGTCGACGAAGTCGAGCGTGATGCCGCGGTCGGCCCTGGACCAATCTTCGCGGAGCTTCTCGGCGCGGGCGCCGTCGATCACGAAGTGCACCGCGCGCATGGTGGTCGGCCGCAAGCTGCGGGCGTACCGCAGCGCGGCCAGCGTGGCCAGGTCGAAGTTGTCGACGAAGACCAGGATGACGCGCCGTCCGTAGTGCGGCAGCGGCGGCGGCTGGCGGCCGCTGATCGTCTCGAGCACGCTGGATTCCATCGCGTACTCGCGGTTCAGCCGGATCAGGGCGAAGACGCCGACCGGGCCGATGATGACGATCAGCCAGGCGCCCTCGGTGAACTTGGTGACCGCGAAGATCAGCACGACCAGCGCGGTGAGCACCCCGGCCGAGAAGTTGATCGCCCGGCGCCGCCGCCAGCCCGGTTCCTTCATCCTGGTGTGGTACCTGGCCATGCCGAAGCCGGCCATCGAGAAGCCGGTGAACACGCCGATCGCGTAGAACGGGACCAGGTTGTTGACGTTCGCCCCGACCGTGATGATCAGGGCCAGCGCGACCACGGTCAGCACAATGATGCCGTTGGAGAACACAAGCCGGTGGCCACGCTTGGTGAGCCACCGCGGCAGGAACGCGTCCTCCGCCACAAAGCTGGCCAGGAAGGGAAAGCCGTTGAAGCTCGTGTTGCCCCCGGTGAACAGGATCAGCGCGGTGGCGGCCTGGACGAAGTAGAACATCACCCGGCCGGCTCCGCCGCCGAAGATCAGGTTGGCCTCCTGCGAGATCACGGTAGGGGTCCCGCTGGTGAACGGCGTGGCATGCGACACGTGTGCCAGCCAGGAGATGCCACCGACCAGGAAGGCGAGGATCACGCCCTGGGTCACCAGTACCCGGCGCGCGCTGACCCCCTCCGGGGGCCGGAACGCGCTCACCGCATTGGATACGGCCTCGATGCCGGTCAGCGAGGATCCGCCATTCGCGAAGGCACGCAGCAGCGTGAACACCAGGGCGAAGCTGATGATCACCGACGCCCCGTGCCCAGGCGTGTAATAGCTGCCGGACAGCCTGGCCGGGTCGACCACCGGCAGGTTGCCGAACGCTTCCCTGGCCAGCCCGATGAGGATCATCAGGATCACCGAGCCGGAGAACAGGAAGGTGGGCAGCGCGAACGCCCGCCCGGCCTCCCTGATGCCACGCAGGTTCCCATAACACATGATCAGGATGGCGACGACCGAGATGATCAGCAGCAGGGTGCTGGCCGGGACCCCGGGGATCCGGGTCAGGGCGGGGAACGCGGACACGATGGCGGCCGCTCCTCCCGCTGTCTGCACGGCGACCGTCACCGTATAGTCGATCATCAGCGCGACGGCGGCGATCTGGGCCACCTTGGGCCCGAAGTTCTCCCTGGCCACCACATAGGAGCCGCCGGTCCTGATGTAGACGCTCACCACCTCGCGGTAGGACAGCACAACCAGGGTCAGCACGAACAAGACCACGCCGGTGAGGGGCAGCAGCAGCGTGAACGCCGCGATTCCTAGGCCACCCCTGAGCAGCTCGATGAGGATCTCCTCCGAGCCGTAGGCCGACGACGAGATCCCATCCGGTGACAGCACGCCGAGCGCGAGCGGTATGCTCAGCCGCTCCTCGCTGAGCTGCTCGTTCACCAGGGGAGGGCCGAGCAGCCTGCTCTTCAGCGAGTACCAGAAGCCCTCGGGCAGGCCGTCGCCCTTGACCCCGAGCAGGTTAGCCGCCTTGGTTACGGCCACCGGTTACCGTCCTCCGTCCTGGGCCCGCGTGCGCCCGCGGTCTGACTCCAACTGACGCTAGGCGGCCAGGGTGCCGACAGCCGTCAGCACGGCGTAAAGACTCATGACCTGGGCGTTAAGGTTTTATCAAGATCACGAAAAATCGCCTGTTCTGGCGTTCGACTGGAACCGAGATGACAGGCAGCAGGAAACCAGCCGGGCTCGCGGCACCCTTCGCATTGCCGATGGGCTTCGCGATGCTGCTCGCCGTGGGCACGGTCGCGGCCGGGCTGGGCGGCAAGCTCCCGGCCACCGGTGTGCTGATCGCCTGCGCCGTGGTGGCCGGTGTCGTGTCGTTCGTGGCCGAGCCGATCGCCGCGCCGGTGCTGGCGCTGATCGGCTGGCTGACCGCCATCGGGTTCGCCAAGCCGCCCTACGCCGATCTGCGGCCGACCGGGCCGGTCGCCGGGCACGCGGCCATCGCGATCGCCGCCACCGCGTTCGCCGGGGCTGGCCTGGGTGTGCTGTATCGCTGGAGCGCGGCACGGTTCACACTGGCAGGTATGGGTGCCTCCATCGACGCCAGCCGCGACGGCCAGGCCTTGCCTGGCGGCAGCGGCTCCGCCGAGCGGCCTCAAGCCGGCCGGTTCGCCCCGGTCTACCTGGAACCGGGCAGGCAGTCGAGCCTGGCCGGGGCCATCCATGCGCGCCGGCGGCTGTACGGGGCGGCCCTGGCGCTGGCCGCGATCCCGCTGCTGACGCTGGCGCTTGTAGCTGCCAGGCCGAGCCTGGATCCGGCCGACGACCTGCTGATCTACCTGGTCGTGGTGGTGGCCACCGCCGTAGTCGGCGGGTTCTGGCCTGCCGTGCTGGCCGCCGTGGCATCCAGCCTGCTGGTCAACTGGTACTTCACCCCGCCGCTGCACACCTTCACCATCGGGGAGCCGCGCAACCTGCTGGCGCTGGTGCTGTTCGTAACCGTTGCCGTCGCGGTGAGCAGCGTCGTCCACCTGGCCGCCCGGCGGGCGCAGCAGGCGGCCCGCAGCCGGGAGGAGGCGGCGTCGCTGCTGGCCCTGGCCAGGACGGTGCTGGGCGGCGCGGACACCCCTACAGCCATCCTCGACCATCTGACCAGCACGGTCGGCGGCCGGGCCGAACTGCAGGAGCGAGTGTCAGGGCGCTGGGTCCCGGTAGCCTTCAGCGGCGTCCCCGACGCCATGACCGGCTCCACCAGGATCGAAATCCGGCCGGACCTGGCCCTGATCGTGGCCGAGCACGCCGAGTCGACCAGCCCTGGGCTGCTGGTCGGGTTCGCCGCTCAGGCCGCGGCCGCCCTCGACCGGGAGCGGCTGCGCACCCAGGCCGCCCAGGCCGAGGCGCTGGCCGAGGGCAACCGGATGCGCACCGCGCTGCTCGCCGCGGTCAGCCACGACCTGCGCACGCCGCTGGCCTCGATCAAGGCCAGCGCGAGCAGCCTGCGCCAGACCGACGTGGAATGGACCGCGGCCGACCAGGCAGCGCTGCTGGCCACCATCGACCACAACGCCGACCGGCTGGACGCGATCATCGGCAACCTGCTGGACATGAGCCGCCTGCACACCGGCTCGCTGGACCCGTTCCTGCGGCCCACCGCCATCGACGAGGTGGCCCCGGTGGCGCTGCGCGGCCTTGACGCAGCCGTAGGGGATCTTTCCGGCAAAGAAAGCACCGTAGGGGATCTTTCCAGCAAAAAAAGCACCATAGGGGATCTTTCCGGCAAAGAAGGCACCACCCAGCTCCGGATGGAGGTGCCGGATGGCTTGCCACTGGTGCGGGCCGATCCCGGGCTGCTCGAACGCGTGCTGGCGAACCTGTTCTCCAACGCGCTGCGGCATTCGCCGCCGGCCCGGCCGCCGGCCCTGCGGGCGCGCAGGCTGCACGACCGGGTGCTACTCGAGGTCGTCGACCACGGCCCGGGTGTCCCGGACGAGCTGAAGGAGCGCATCTTCGAGCCGTTCCTGCGTCTCGACGGTCATCATGGCGGCGTGGGTCTCGGCCTAGCCGTGGCCAAGGGGTTCGCCGAGGCCATGGGCGGGACGATCATCGCGGCCGACACCCGCAGCGGCGGGCTGACGATCAAGGTGACGCTGCCCATGGTCAGCAGCGAAGCCAAGACCGTGACCGGCGCCTGACCGTGCGGGTTCCTCAAGACCGGCCAGCGAGGGCAGGCGATAAAGCACCGTGACCCGTGTGCTGGTGGTGGACGATGAGCCGTCTATCGTCCGGGCGCTGCGGATCAACCTGACCGCGCGCAATTACGAGGTCAGCGTGGCCATCGACGGCGCCTCCGGGCTCGCTGCCGCCGCGCGCGACCGGCCGGACGTGATGATCCTCGACCTGGGCCTGCCCGACATGGACGGGACCGAGGTGATCCGCGGCGTGCGCGGCTGGTCGTCCACCCCGATCATCGTGCTGTCCGTGTGGGGCCAGGAGAGCCAGAAGGTGGCCGCGCTGGACGCGGGCGCCGACGACTACGTCACCAAGCCGTTCGGCATGGACGAGCTGCTGGCGCGGCTGCGGGCGGCCGTGCGGCGGGCCTCGCCCGCGCCGGATGAGCCGGTGGTCAAAACCGGGCACTTCACCGTGGACCTGGCCGCCAAGCGGGTGATCCGCGACGGTGGCGGCGACATAAGCCTGACCCCCACCGAGTGGCAGCTGCTCGAAGTCCTGGTCCGCAACCGTGGCCGCCTGGTGACCCAGCGGCAGCTACTGCAGGAGGTGTGGGGCCCGGCCTACGAGACGGAGAGCAACTACCTGCGGGTGTACGTCGCCCAGTTGCGCCGCAAGCTCGAACCCGAGCCGTCCAAGCCGCGCTACCTGCGCACCGAGCCCGGCATGGGCTACCGCTTCGGCGACTGACCCCGGGCCGGCGGGGGTTACGGGGCCCGGTTTATCCGGTACGTTGGCGTACCGCCAGCTCTAGAACGGCGTTCTACTTGGGAGTAACGTAGGAGTCGCCGCACGCTGGGGAGGCCGGAGGTCGCCATGAGCATGTATGACTTGTATGCCACGCCCGTCGAGCGAGAGACCTGGGACGTTCCCGCTGCCGGGGCGACCCGGTTCAACTGGGACTACGACAGCGGCCGTAGCCGCCTGCTGGACCTGTACCAGCGCGGCAAGGACAAGCAGTGGGACGCGGCCAAGCGGATCGACTGGGATCTGCCGGTGGACCCGTACAACGTCATGGAGCTCGGCGACGAGTTCAGCCCGATCTACGGGTCGCCACAGTGGGAGAAGCTGTCCCAGCCCGAACGCGACGAGCTCAGCCACCACCTGAGCGCGTGGCTGTTCAGCCAGTTCCTGCATGGCGAGCAGGGCGCGCTGACCGTGGCCGCCAGGATCGTTGAGTCGGTGCCGGACATGGACTCCAAGTTCTACGCGGCCACCCAGACCATGGACGAGGCGCGGCACGTCGAGCTGTACTCGCGGTTCATGCGGGAGAAGATCGGCCTGTACTACCCGATCAACGACGACCTAGCGAAGCTGCTGGCCGACGCGCTCAATGACTCCCGCTGGGACCTGCCCTACCTGGGCATGCAGGTGCTGATCGAGGGACTGGCCCTGGCGGCGTTCGGCGTGCACCGGGACATGGCGCAGAACGCGCTGGTCAAGCAGTTGCTGGCCTACGTCATGCAGGACGAGGCCAGGCACGTGGCCTTCGGCAGGCTGGCGCTGCGCGACTACTACGCCAGCCTGACCGACGCGGAACGGGCCGACCGGGAAGAGTTCGTGGTCGAGGGCTGCTACCTGATGCGCAACCGGTTCCGCGGCCGCGAGGTCTGGGAGCGGCTGGGCTTCAACGTGGCCGAGTGCCTGGAGTTCACCGAGCACTCCCCGGTCCAGCAGGCGTTCCGCACGCTGCTGTTCAGCCGGATCGTGCCGTGCGTGAAGGACATCGGGCTGTGGGGCCCCAAGGTCCAGCATGCCTACCTCGACCTAGGCGTCCTGGACGCGGCCAAGACCGACCTGGAAGAGCTGATGCGCCAGGACGAGGAGATCGCCGAGCGGGTGGACGAGGAGAAGTACGCCGCCGAGCTGGCCGCCCGCCAGGAAGAGGTGGACGCGGCCATCACGGTCGGCGCCGAAGGCTGACCGCGCCTACTGCCGTGATCTTTCCCTGTCACGTCGGGTGAGCGGTGTGCATGATCGCTCGACGGCACGTCACGGGGTGTGGACGGCGAGGACCTGCCGGCCGGAGCGGGTCGACCGGCCGTCGAGCACAGCGGTCAGATCAGGAAGGTGGCCAGCCTCAGCAACCAGGCTCACTACTTGGTTGGCGTGGGTGACCAGCAGGTCCAAGGCCAAGGTGAAGTCGTCAGGCCGCAGGCGGCGGCAATAACAGAACGAACCGATCACGCGGATCGATCGGCGAAAGAGATCACGCAGCGGCGTCGGAAGGCGGACGTCGGGGTGGTAGGCGTTCTGGACGACGACGGTGCCGCCGTCGTCCACGAGCCTCAGGGCGAGGTCGAGCGGCACCGGATCAGCCCCGGTGGCCGCGTCCACCACTACATCGAAGGCCTCGTCCCACAGCAGCGCCGTAGGTGAACGGAATTCGGCGGGCACGGCCTCGGCCACAGTCGCGCGCGGGGCGCGCTCGTCGCGGTGTATGACGGTGACCTGCCAGCCTTGCTGGTGGGCATAGAGCGCAGTGAGCAGGCCGATCGTGCCCGCCCCGATGACAGCCAATCGCCCGGGCGACCCGATCGGGTTGCAGCGTAAGCCGTGGATGGCGACGGCAGCCGGGTCAGCGAGCGCGGCGTGCAGGCGATTGAGGTCGTCTGGCAATTGATGCGCGTTCCCAGCGGGCACTACCACCTGCTCCGCAAGTCCGCCCGGAAGGTCCCAGCCGAGGCGCCGAAGACCGGGACAGAGATGGGTGTCCCCCGCCGCGCAGCGTGTGCACGTGCCGCATGGCACGAGCGGGTCGACGGCGACATCGCGGCCAGTTTGGTCCGTGCCGACAATCTCGTGCCCAGGTCGCCATGGTTCGGGAAGGGCGAAACCGTCGGGACGCAGCAATTTCGGTAGATCGCTGGCGCAGATGCCGGTGTGGCTGATGCGGACTACGATCTCACCCTCGCCCGGGTGAACTGATTCGACCACGTGCAGACCCAGCTTGCCAACGCGAACCTCCCACGCCTTCACGCCTGCTCCGCAAGATAGACCGGCACATGCTCCGCAGCGTCCAGAATGGGACCTGACCAGTCAGTGTCCCCGAAGGCGAGCGCACCAGTGGGTCCTCGGCGGCGGACAGCGACGGCGGCCATGCCTGCCTTGAGGGCGCCGCTCAGTTCGTCTCCCCCGCCGTCTCCTACGTACAGCGCCCGATGCGCTGGCACGTGCAGCTCGTCGCAAATGTGGCCGTAAAGCTGCTGGTCAGGCTTGACTGTTCTGGCCTGACAACTGAACACCGTCGCGTCCACCAGCGCGGCCAGCGTGCTGCTCGGCCAAGCCGCAGCGATCTCAGCGCTAGCGTCGCTGAGAATGCCGAGCCGTACTCCCTTGCTGCGCAACGATTCCAGCGCACGCATGACCGATAAGGCGGGTACGAGGCGAGCCGCCCCAAGAACCCACAGCTCATCCGTGACCCTCCCGACCACCGCGTCCGGTCCATGGACGGTGCGGACCAAATGGGCGGCAAGGTCAGCCAACGTGGGCAGCGTCCCGTCGTGGCGAGCGCGCCAGGTGTCGCGAAAGTAGCGCTCGACCGTCGCCGGGTCGCAACCAATCAGCTTCGCCAGGCTTGAGGCCGCATAGGCACGCTCCGCGGGCGCGGGCGCGTCAATGAGGGTGCCGAACAGGTCGAACACCACCGCATCCACATCCAAGTCAGGATATTGGCGTGATACGGGCGAGCTTGCGGCCGACCTTGAGGTAGAACTCGCCGGACTGGCTGTCGAGCTTGTTCTTGACCAGGGCTTCCAGCGGCTCGCGAGCCTCGTCTGCGGTAAGCGGCACCTGCTCCTGACCGCCCTGCGACTCGACCACCAGGCGCAGGCCGTTCTGTTCGGCGACGCGGCGGACATCGCCGTTGCTCTTTGCGAAGCCTAGGGCCTTGACCACATCAGTCACCGGCTGGCCGAGGTCGCTGACGGTGGGCAGGTCCCCGGCCTCAGCAAAGCTGCGCCTAGAGAAGCGGGCCGCAAACTCACCGCGAGCGCGCATCGCCGCATCCACACCGTGGATGGCGGCGGTGACCTCTCCGGCAAGGATCTTCTTCAGGTCCATCGGGTGCAGCGACCCGGAGTTCACTCGCTCGGTGATGACGGCGAGTTCGCAGTCCAGCCACTCCGACAGTGCCCGGAAGTACTGCTCCACCAAACGGTCGGGTACGGACATGATCTTGCCGAAGATTTCGCCTGCTGGGGCGGTAAGTGGCACGTAATTGCCGCTGGATTTGGACATCTTGGCTCCGGTGCCGTCCGTGCCCTCGATGAGCGAAGTGGCTACTACGAGCTCCGGGATCTGGCCACAGATTTCCATGACCTTGCGGCACATCTGCATGTTAAGGAACTGGTCGATCCCCCCGACTTCGAGGTCGCAGTTGGTCTCCACCGAGTCCAGCGCCATGACGACCGAGTACATCAACTCGGCCAGGGACAGGCCCAGGCCAGCATCAAGGCGCTTGCGGAAGTCCTCCCGTTGCAGCGGCATGGACACCGGGATCTGCGCGGTGATCTCGATGATCTTCGGCAGGGCGATCCGCCGCAGCCAGTCCCCGTTGTGCCGGAACTGGGCGCGCTCGAAGTCGAAGAATGGGGTGACCTGTTCGCGGTAGGTGGCGAGGTTGCGGGCGATGCCCTCATCGGTCAGCGCCGGACGGTCATCGGAACGGCCGGACGGGTCGCCGATCTTCGCGGTCATGTCGCCGACGATGAACACGACCTGGTGACCCATCCGCTGAAAGCGGCTAAGGATGAGCATGGGCACCGCGTGCCCGAGGTGCACCTCATGACCGGTGGGGTCGATGCCGAACTTGGCAATGAACGGCCGCCCCCGGCTTTTGGCCGTAGTGATCCGCCCGGCCAGCGCGTCAGCAGAGGGTTGCAGCTCCTGGGACCGGGCGCCGACCAGAGCCGCCTGCTCGGCCGGAGGCAGGTCCGACAGGTCCAGGCTGCGGCGGTCCGTGGTCACGGTCAGCAGCTCGCGCACGATGGCGTCGGCCGCGAGGTCGGCGTCCTTGAGCAGGGCAGTGGCGCGGTCAACGGACTGGCTCAGGCGGGTCATCGGGCTCTCTCTGATGGCAATGTCAACTCTCGTGGGCCTTGGTGGTTGCTAGCACGCCGAAAGAGATCCACAAGAGGCAGCTCACGTGGACGTGCGTAGCTCATCGTACGACCAACTTCCGGGCGTTTCGCTCGTGGTTATTGCGGCCAGAGGCTGATCAGGTCGATCACATAGTCGGCGAACTCGCCTACCGCCCGCTGCCAGGCTGGGTTGGCTCTTCGGCAGTGCGCGTGCAAGTCGAGCAAGGTGTCGGCGTCGTAGCGGGACATCTGGCACATGAGCTGATAGGTGGCCGACTCCTCGGGGATGGGCGGCTCGCCGACGAGCAGTCGATGCACCTCAGCCAGCGGCGTGATTACGTCCAGGGATGAGCCGGGGATGCTCTTGGAGAACTTGGGATGGCCGCCGAAACCTCGGATCATGCGGGTGTAGGCGGCACTCAGGGCGAAATCGGACCGCAGCGGCACGTGCTCATCCAGACGTCCCCGCGCCTGCTGAGCGAAGCACACGTAGCGGTGTTCGTCCACGCCGAGCATCACCAGCACGGCGTCGTGGTCCTGGCCCAGCGCGAGAAAGTCGGCAGCCATCAGCGACAGCGACAAGGCGCGGCGGAAGGTCATGGCCGCATCGACCAGCCCGCGGTCGGCGTAGTAGCCGTGGTTGTCTTCCTCCGCGGCATCGAAGTCGGCCTGCCCGACGTAGCGGCCGACCAGGTACATCGCCTCCAGCGCGGGCAGGTAGCCTGCCTGGGTACGCACGATTCCGGCATCGGCGTCGAAGCCCAGCCGCAAGCAGTACTCCCGGAACTGCTCGGCTAGCTCGCAGACCTTGGTGTAGGGCATGGCCCTGCCGTTATAGGCGTCGAGGTCGCCGAGCACGATCTGGCAGTGCTCGCCACCACGCTGGAGTTCGATCATCTTGAGGATGTGGGACATCGTGGCTAGGTGCGGCACCCCGGACATGCCGAACCCGGTGGTGACGATCCGCCGGTCCGGTGCGGCGTGTAGGTACTGCTCACCGTGGTGGTGGCACAAGTAGCGGGCGTTGAGGGTGCCCGCGTCCAGCCCGGCCAAGGTGAAATCGAACTGCCGCAGGCCGAAGGGGGTGTAGCCGAACTCGGCGAGTACCTGACGGTAGTAGGACTCGGAGAACAGCACGGCATCGATCACCGGGAGATCCTTCCTAACTGGTGGAGCACCCGGCCCGTTTCGCGCTGGCTCTGGGCGTCATCGCGAAACTTCGTTGCCCGCTGCCGATAACGCGCGCCGAGGTCAGCAAGCTGAGCAGTGTCCGCCCAAGTCGGCGGGCAGACGTGCAGCTGGTCGAGGCGGACGGCCACATCGGCGCAGACACTGGACATGTAGTCGGAGAAGACACCCGGCGTCCGGCGATCGGTCATGCTCGCCTCATGCACCCGATAGCCGGTCAGTGGTTCGCGCAAGCGGACGCCGTGGCGGAGGTCAGCCAGCACATGGAAGAACAATTCGTTAGTCACCGGCACTAGGTCCCGCGCGGCGTCGGCGCGCACCACCAGCGTGCTAGTCGCCCCGCCTGGATGTGTGCCCTCGGCAAACGGCCTTCCCTCGGCATCGATGACGTACTCGGCATGCTGCACCAACAGCCGATTAGAGTCAGCCAGGTACGGGGCCAGCGAGCACAGCTTGTCCAAGGTGAAGACATCGTCCGCGTCCAACGGAGCGAACCAGTCCCCGAACGCTTCCCGGACAGCGCGGGTAAGCGTAGCAGCGAAACCCTCGTGCTCTTTGCGGACGACCCGGACACCGGGAAACCGTTGATACACCTCGTGGCTGTGGTCGGACGAGCCGTCATCGATGACCACGACCTCGGCCAAGCGGTAGTCGCCCGGCTCCTGCCCGACCGCGCTGGCCAGGGCCTCGCCGACATAGCGGCCGTAGTTGTGGTTCAAGACCACAATCGACACCGATGGGAGCCACGGCTGTTGATCCGTGCTTGCCATCATCGCCCGCCCTCGTACAGCATGCGGTATGCGGCCATGACCTGCGTATGCTCACTGCTGCGGTGATCAGCGAACTTCTCGGCGTTACAGGCTTGCCAGCCGTCTTGGATTGCCGCGTGTGCGCTCTGCATCGCATCTAGCAGCCGGGCGCCATGGTCGAAGGGTGTGCTGTCCGACCAGTCGAACCACGCCAGTTTGGGCACCAGACCGCGATGCAGTGCCACCTGATCCGGCAGGAATCCAGTTCGCGGCGCTACGGGCAGCACGCCGAGGTCGAGAGCATGCTCGAGCTGACCGGAATGGCTGACCCACCGATAGGGCAACAGCAGGCAGTCGGCGTCCGCCACGGCTTCGTTTACCTCGTCGTCGGTCGGGAACGGCAACACGTCCACCCGTAGCCGGGGATCGGCGGCATGCTCCCGAATGGCCTGCCACACCCCGGCGTCCTCGGACAGGCTGACCCGAGATGGAGCCCGCAGAAGCAGGTGCAGTGTGGTCTCGGCCAGGTGACGGGCGAAGCGCCAGCAGGCCAGCGCCAGTTCCACGTCCCGGTTGCGCCGCAGCGAACCGTAGATCAGAAACCGGGTTGGCCCAGGATCGCTTCGCACCGGGCGAGTCGGTGTTTTCGGCGCGGCCACATAGCCGTGCGGAACCACGGCTGTGCGGGCACCGAACCGCCAGCGCACCTCGATCTCAGCGGCAGGCGTGAGGCAGACGAACGGCACGCCATACTCCGCGAACATCCGGAGCCTGCGGTGGTGCGCCGCCCGATCCCCGAGGACTGGGCTCACGTCGTGGGCGGTGAACACCACTCGCTTCCTAGCTCGACGGCATTCCGCCAGCACGGCGCGCAGCCGCGGAATCGGCTCGAAGTCCGGATGGTGCATGTGGACCACATCCAGCCAATCCCATGGCCGGTGTTCCAGCAGCCAGGTCAGCGTGGCGTCTCTCGGCACCGCATGCCCGTCCACGGACACGCCGTTGAGAGCCTGAATGCTCTCGTCGTGCAGCTTGCGCGCGTACGGAGTCCGGCCAGGGATGTGGACCACGCGGATCGCCGTCACTGCCGTTCCCCGGCCGAACTCCACGCGCTCAGGCGCTCCTGTCAGCCGTCCGCGCCGCCGGGATGCCCGTCAGGGCGGCGCCGCTGCGCAGGATTTCCTCAGCCATATTCCTGCCCTCGGGAAGCGACGCGGCGAGGCCGCCGATCATGAGCAAGTGGGCAGCGTTGAGGCCGACAAGGGCGCGGTAGCTGCTCAACCCGCGTCCAGCTAGCAACTCACCAGTCCGCTCGATTGCCTCCTCCGGTCCGTGCGGCTTCGTCAGCTCACCCGGGAAGCCAGTAGCCGCCAAGCTGTGAGCCGGTTCAGCCTCGACTGCTCCGACCGCCCCGTTTCGCACCCGACACCAGCGCGACTCGCCTGCGGGACCGATCTCGTCCAGATAGTGACCACTGGGCAGGCGTGTGCTCAGCACGTCCACGTGGTCCAAGCCAAAACGGCTGAGCACCCGCGCCGCCACGTCAACGCGCGGGTGTGACAGGCCGAACACCGTCACGTCCCCCCGCACCGGGCTTGCCAGCGGAGCCAGTCCGAAGGAGAACGGGTTCGGCGCGTGGAACCGCCCGCCGTAAAGCCCGTCCAGGACTGGGATCTCCGGCTCGATCGCCACAAAGGCGAACCCCGAGGCGGCCAGGTCGGCACGCACGCCATCCGTCGTTCGGCGCTCACGCAGCCCGAGAGCGCGCACCAGGTCGCGGGAACCGAGCGCCGAGGAGGTAGCGGCCGAGCCGACTTTGATCACTCGCACCCTTGCGGCAGCCGCTACGAGCGCTGCAGGTGTGGAGATATTCAACGTCCGCACACCCTTCTTGCCGCTGCCCGCCAGCATCAGCACAGGGTGATCGCCACCGCCGATCACGTCGGCGGACTCCCGGTTGTCCACTGCGAGCGCACTTCGCAGCAGTGCCTCCACATCGTCAGCCTCGGGCCCGCGCGCCATAGCCGCCGTCATGAGCGACCCGAGCACTACGTCTCGGGTCGGTACAGGCAAGTCCACGCAGGCCTGGAAGGCATCCGCGAAATCCCCAGATGCGACGTGATCGCCTACTGCGAACGAGGTCAGCACCATATGAATAGCCGCAGGCAAGTCACCACTGCGAAGCGGAGACGAGGTTTGCCGACCAGGGGCCGATTGGTGCACGAGCTTTCCCGACCGCGTGCCCACCTGCCCTGCTGATCTGTGAGCGCCGTCCCCGATCCCACCCTGATCGTGTGCCCCCCGCTGCGCCGATGCCGTCACTGCTGCCATGGCATCGCCGACCCTTTCCGGTGCTCAGCCCTGAAGCGGAAGACCGCGTCCGGATTCGACCGCAATCATACTTTGCATGCCTGCTTGATCTCGCTATTTGTTTATACCTGGTTAGCTCAGAGTGAACGCCTTTCGATGTCGCTGACGAAACCCGCCTCGTCAGGTCTGAGCCGGATCCAGGCCAGCCACAGGGTCAGCCGCGGCCGAGGCGCTCCAGGCGGGTCAGCGACCGCTCGTCCGAGCGGCGGGCGAGCCAGCGCATGGCGCCGGGGGCGATCCTGGACATGGCGAAGCCGATCTGAGCCTCGGCGTTGACCGGCACCACGGACCGGTTCTCAAGGACCGCGCGCAGCACCGCGACCGCGACCCTCTCCGGCGGGAAGTTCCGCCGGGCGAACGCCTTCTTCGCACCCGCCCGCAGCAGCGCCTCGGTCTCGCCCGAGGTGCCCGCGTAGTGGGTGGCGGTCGCGATCCCGGTGTTGGTGAAGCCGGGGCAGATCGCGGTCACCCCGACCCCCGCCGAGGCCAGCTCCGCGCCCAGGCAGTCGCTGAGCATCCGGACCGCGGCCTTGGTCGCCGAGTAGGCGGGCAGCAAGGCGGTCGGTGTGAACGCGGCCGCCGAGGCGATGTTCACCAGGTGGCCGCCCTGCCCGCGCTCCACCATCTGGGCGCCGAAGAGCCGGCAGCCACGGGCCACGCCGAGCAGGTTCACGTCGGTGATCCGCCGCCAGTCCTCCTCGGTGTGCTTGAGGAACGACCCGGCGATCGCGATCCCGGCGTTGTTCACCACCACGTCGGGCACGCCATGGGTGTCTTTGACCCAGGCCGCGAAGCTTTCCATGCCCGCCGGATCGGTCACATCCACCTGGTACGGATGCGCCACCCCGCCGTGCGCGCCGATCAGCTCGCACGTCCGTCCGGACGTTTTCGAATCCAGGTCGGCGGCGACTACCTCAGCGCCGTTGGCGGCGAATGCCAGGCAGATGGCCCGGCCAATGCCACTGCCGGCTCCGGTGACCACGACCAGGTTCCCGCCGAACGGCTGACGGCCCCGGCTGGCGTCGGCCCGCCGCAGCTCCCGGGTGGCCGGGCTGCCGTCCACGTGCGCGGCGAACTCGGTGATCCATTCCGCCAGCCGGGGCGCGTGCGTCCGCTGGATCCAGTGCGTGGCACGGGTCCGGCGCAGCCACAGCCGGGGGGTGTAGCCGCGGGCCGAAAGCTGAGTCTGCTCGGCGATGAACCTGTCCCTGGTGGCGATGATCACCTGGACCGGGACGTCGACGTTCGCTGGCTGCGGGCGGGTCATCCGGCTGGGCATGTTCGCCCGGTACAGCGAGATGCCGTGTATCCCGTCCTGGGTGATCGTGTCGGCCGGGTGACCCGGACGGGGGGTGACACCGCCAGCCGCGAGCAGCTTGCCCCAATTGCGGCCGAGCCCGCCCCGCCAGGTCAGCTCGGGCAGCGCCGGGAGCTGGAAGAAGCCGATGTACCAGGACTTGCGCATCTGGCCGAAGAAGTCGGCGGCGCCCTGCGGGCTGCGCAGCGCGCGGCGGCGCAGCCAGGCACTGGCCTGGTCGATGGACGGCCCGCACATCGAGGTGAAGGAGGCCACCCGCCCGGCCAGGCTGGGGGTGCTCACCGCCTCCCAGCACTGGAGCGAGCCCCAGTCGTGGCCGACCAGGTGAACCGGCCGGTCCGGGCTCACCTCCTTGATGACCGCCTCGAGGTCGGCGATGAGCTTGGCGAACGCGTAGCCTGCCGTGCCGCCGGGTGCGGTGGAAGCGCCGGCGCCGCGAACGTCGTAGCTGACCACATGGAAACGGCGGGCGAGCAGCTCGGCCAGCTCGTCCCACACCGCGTGGGTGTCGGGGTAGCCGTGTACCAGGACGACCGTGGGGTGGGCCGGGTCACCGCGCTGGAAGACCGCGAGCTTGACATCCCCGGCATCGAGCCTGCTGCTGCGCACCTGCTGCCGTATCGCCGGTGTGCCCGGTCCGTTCGGGTCCATCGCGCCTCCCTAGCCGCGCGGCCTGCGGAAAGTAGCAGGGCCGCGACTCTTATTATCAGCGCTGCCTGGTCCAGATGTTACTGGCGGGTAGCCCAGTTGTGGAACATGGTGTGGTCCGGATAAACGAACGATGAACAACGCACTCTAGCTGAGTTGGAACGGCATGGGACAAAGCGGCGGGGTAGGTGAGGCCGGCTCCGGGGTACGGATTGCTATGTGAGCCCTCCTCGTCCTATGCCGTTCTCCCGTGGCGCCCGCAGTGCGGGCGACTCCGACGACACCACAGCCCCGGCCCGCAGCCTGCGGCGACCGCTGCCGTGGCGCCGCCCACTGCCCAGTGCGGTGGATGTGGCCGAGCGGATCGAGCACGCCAGCGGACTCGACAACGCGACCGCCGTGATCAGCGGTACGGTGCGCGCGGCCCTGCGCCGCACCGGCACGGCGGACCTGCTGCACGGGGTCCCGCTGGGCCAGCCTGCGCATCCGCCTCTGGTCCGGCTGCCGATCGGCTGCTGGGCGTCGGCGGCCCTGCTCGACCTGCTGCCGGGCACCTCGCGGGCCTCCAAGGCGCTGATCGCCACCGGCATCGTGGGCACCGTACCTGCGGCCGCGGCCGGGCTGGCCGACTGGTCGGCGCTGCACCGCGAGCAGCAGCGGGTCGGCCTGGTGCACGCCGCGTCCGGGGCGACGGCCACGGCCTTGTTCTCCGCATCGTTGCTGGCCCGGGCCGCCGGACGGCATCGCAGCGGCAAGCTCCTCTCACTCGGCGGCCTCACCGCGGCCGCGGCGGGCGGATACCTGGGCGGGCACCTGGCGTTCCGGCTGGGCGCGGGCGCCAGCCACGCCGAGCCGGTCGCCCACCTGGCCCCGCTCGGCTGGCACGACCTCTGCCGCGTCAGGGATCTGCCCGACGGCCGCCCGGTCCGCAAGCCGCTCGGCTACCTCAACCTGCTGGTGCTCCGCCGGGGAACCTCGGTCAGCGCGCTGGCCGACCACTGTGCCCACCTCGCCGGCCCGCTGCACCAGGGCAAGCTCGTGTCCGAGGACGACGACCTGTGCGTGGTCTGCCCCTGGCACGGCAGCACGTTCCGGATCAGCGACGGCACGGTCGTGCACGGCCCGGCCACCGCCCGCCAGCCCGCCTTCGACACCAGGATCACCCAGTCCGGCATGGTCCAGGTGAAGCCGCAGACCTGACTCCGCCCGGCTCGGCTTATATCGAGTTCGAACCGGGCAAACGTCAGATCACGGCCCTGGCGGTCCAGCGGGAATGCCTGTTTTCCACCGAGAGCTGGATGCCGAAACAGGTGGACAGGTTCTGCTCGGTGAACACCTCGGCCAGCTCCCCGGCGGCCACCACGGCGCCCTTACGCAGCAGAATCGCGTGGGTGAACCCGTCGGGTACTTCCTCGACGTGATGCGTGACCAGCGCGATCGTTGGGGCCCCAGGGTCGTGGGCGAGCTTGGAGAGCCGCTGCACCAGGTCTTCCCTGCCACCCAGATCGAGGCCGGCGGCCGGCTCGTCGAGCAGCAGCAGCTCGGGGTCGGACATCATTGCCCTGGCGATCTGCACCCGCTTGCGCTCTCCCTCGGAGAGGGTGGAGAACCTGCGCCGGATCAGGTGCGCGCAGCCCAGCGCGTCGAGCAGTTCGACGGCCCGGGTGACGTCGGCCGACTCGTAGTCTTCCTTCCAGCGGCCGAGGATCCCGTAGGTCGCGGTGAGCACCAGGTCGATGACCTTCTCCCTGGCCGACACCCGTTCGGCCACGGCGGCGCTGGCCAGGCCGATCCTGGAGCGCAGGTCGAAGACATCCACCTCGCCCATCCGCTCGCCGAGTATCTCGACCGAGCCGGTGGTGGGGAACAGTTGCGTGGCGGCCACCTGGAGCAGCGTGGTCTTGCCCGCGCCGTTCGGGCCGATGACGACCCAGCGCTCGTCCGCGTGCACCGCCCATTCGACGTCACGCAACAGCATCGACTTCTCCCGCCGGACCCCAACCCCGCGCAACCGCAGGACTTCGTCGGACATCCAGCCCTCCAACCTTGTGTCTCCTGCCCACACAAAACCTACTCCCGCACCGGAGCCCACAACGCCGCCGGGCGTGCCGTGTCGCAGCCCCGGCGGCACGGGGCTGCTGCGCACGGGAGCCGGTTCATCGCTTCCGCCCCGGTCAGCTGGGGGTGACGTGCAAGCTACGCCGGGTGCGGGCGGATCAGGCTGGCGGATATCCGCCGCGGTCACCGGGGTCCCAGCCGTGCTCGCCCGCGTGGGCGACCGCGTAGAGCGCCGCCTGGGTGCGATCCTGCACCCCCAGCTTGGCGAGCACAGCGCTGACGTGTGTCTTCACCGTCTTCTCCGTCACGTGCAGGGCGCGGGCGATCTCACGGTTCGACCGCCCCATGGTGATGTGCTCGAGCACCTCGCGCTCGCGGCCGGTGAGGGCGGCCAGGCCGCCGGTGGCGCTACGGTCCACACCGCGGTGGATCAGCGTCCCGGCCACCTCCGGCGACAGCAGCATGTTCCCGTCGTGCACGGAGCGGATCGCCCGGACCAGTGCGTCGGGATCGACGTCCTTGTACAGGAAGCCAGCCGCCCCGGCCCGGACCGCGGCCTGCGCCGCGGCCGGATCGGTCACGCTGGTGAGCACCAGTGCCCTGGCCCGCAGGCCGCGGGCCGCCAGGTCCACGATCACCTCGGGCCCTTTCATGCCCGGCATCTTCAGGTCGAGCACGACCACATCCGGGGCGAGGCTGGCCACCAGCCCCGCCACCTCGCCGCCATCGGCTGCCTCACCGACCACGTCCATGTCCTCCTGAACCTCCAGGAGGACCCGGAGGCCCTGCCGGACGACCGGGTGATCGTCAGCGATCAGCACCCGGATCCGGCGGCCGGCGGGCTGGCTCACGGGCGCGGTAACAGGGGAGGCTGAGGTGCCGTCGGCGGACCTGGCGGCGCCGGCGGTGCTGGCGGCGCCGGCGGCCCTGGCGGCGCTGGCGGCCGATGCGGCAGATGCGGCAGCGGCTGGGGCGGCGCCGGTGCCTTGACGGCCGCTGGCCGGGGCGGTCATGACCGGGCCCCCTGATCGACCGGGATGCTCAGCGTGATCTTGCTCCCCGAGCCCGGCGAGCTGCTGACCGACAGGGTGGCACCCACTGCGGCGGCCCGCTCGTGCATGGAGGCGAGCCCAAGGCCCGGGGCGGGCTGCTCCGGGGTGAACCCCCGGCCGTCATCGGTGACCTCGACCAGGACCTGCCGGTCCTTTCGGCGCAGACAGATGTCGATCCTTTCCGCCCCGGAATGCCGCAGCGCGTTATGCAGGGCTTCCTGGGCAACGCGGTAGGCGGCCGCGTCCCGCGCGGCGCCAAGCGGCGGGATCTCCCCGGCACAGAAGCGGACGGTGACCCCGTGCTCGTCCTGGGGATGCCCGGCCACGCCGTGGGCCATTCCGGCCAGGGCCGCGTATCTGCGCAGCGACTCAGTCAGGCTGCGTTCACCCAGGTCGGGCGGGGCAAGCCCGCTGATCACGGCGCGCAGCTCGGTGTGCGCCGCGCCGCTCAGCGCCGCGACGCTGTCCATCTCGGCGGCGGCGCGGGCCGGATCCCTGGTGGCCAGCATGGACGCCGCGCGGGCCTTGGCCCGGATACTGAACAGCTTCTGGGATACCGCGTCGTGCAGCTCCCTGGCCAGCCTGGCGCGTTCTTCCATCACCGACAGCTCACCGACCCGCTCATACAGCCTCGCGTTGATCAGTGCGATGGCGGCGTGCGCCGCGAACAGGCCGAGCAGCTGCTCGTCCCGGCCGGTGAAGCCGCCTGGAGCGGTCTTGTTGGCCACGAAGATGATGCCGAGCACCTCGGGCCCGTCCTTGATCGGCACGCCGAGGAAGTCTGCGAGGTCCGGGTGGGCCGATGGCCACCACCCACCGAACCGGGGATCGGCGCGGATGTCGGCCAGCCGTTGCGGCTTGCCCTCATGGAGCAGCACGGCGAGCATGCCGTGCTGGCGTGGCAGCGGCCCGATCGCCTTCTGCTGCCTGGCGGTGATGCCGTCCACGACGAACTCCGCGAACGAGCCCTGCGCGTCGGGCACGCCGAGCGCCGCGTAGCGCGCGCCGGACAGCGATCGTGCCGAGCGCACGATCACCTGCAGTACGTCCCGCACGGACAGCTGCCTGGTGACCGCGAGCACGGCCCGGCTAACCTGATAGAGAACCTCATCCTCACCAGGTGTGGGTGGCGCGTCCGCGGCGCGCGGTGCCTTCACCCAGCCGACGCTACCCGCGCGCCGCCGCCACGGCATCAGCCACCGGTCCTAGGACTATCGGCGCAGGACCGCAGCGACTGTGGCCCGATGTGCCGCGGCGCGAGCCTGCCTAGCGTCGATGACATGACGACGAACAACCGCATCGCGGTCATCACAGGGGCATCACGGGGTCTTGGCCTCGCCCTGGCCCACGGGCTCGCGGCCGATGGTTTCCACCTCATCGTGGACGCGCGAGACGGTGCCGCACTGCGCGCCGCCGTGGCCGGGCTGGCCGATCCTGCCGGAGGGCGTCTTTCCGGCCAAACAAGTTCCGTGGTCACGGCCGTGCCAGGCGATATCGCCGACCCGCTGCACCGGGCTGACCTCGCCGAGGCAGCCAGCCGACGCGGCGGTGCCGACCTGCTGGTCAACAACGCGGGGACGCTGGGTGCCAGCCCGCTGCCCGCGCTCGCCGACTATCCCATCGCGCAGTTGCGCTCATCGTTCGAGGTGAACGTGGTCGCGCCGGTCGCGCTCACCCAGCTTCTGCTGCCCTCGCTGCGTGCCAGGGGCGGTGCCGTGCTGAACATCACCTCGGACGCCGCCGTCGAGGCGTACGCGGGCTGGGGCGGCTACGGTGCGGCGAAGGCCGCCCTGGAGCAGGCCTCGAACGTGCTCGCCGCCGAGGAGAACGTGGTCCGTGTCTGGTGGGTGGACCCCGGTGACATGCGTACCCAGATGCACCAGGACGCCTTCCCCGGAGAGGACATCTCCGACCGGCCGCTGCCAGGGACGGTCATCCCAGCCCTGCGCTGGCTGATCGCTGAGCGGCCACCGAGCGGCCGCTACCGCGCCGCCGAACTGCTGCCGGTGCCCGCCGGCCACTGACCACCGGCCACCGAGCCACTGACAGGAGGACTGCCATGCTGATGGAATTCACCCTCCCGGCCGAGCTTGCCGCACACGAGCCCGCGGAGGCACGCGGCCTGCCCCGCGACGGGGTGCGGCTTATGGTCAGCCGCCGCGCGGCCGGTGAGATCAGCCACCACGCGTTCGGCGAGCTGCCTGAGCTGCTGCTGCCCGGTGACCTGCTCGTGGTCAACACCTCGGGCACCGTCCCGGCGGCTGTCCGCATTGGCGGCGGGCTGGCCGTGCACTTCAGCTCGCCCAGGCCGGACGGTGCCTGGCTGATCGAGCTGCGGGAGGTTCAGGGTGCCGCGACCGTGCCCTACGGCGCGGGCTCGCCGGGGCAGGTGCTCGAACTGCCGGGCGGGGCCATGCTCACACTCGGCGAGCGGGTCACCGCCCGGCTGTGGCGGGCCAGGCTGTCCACCGCCGTGCTGCCCTACCTGCTCAAGCACGGCACGCCGATCAGGTACTTCTACGTCGAGCACGACTGGCCGCTGGAGTCGTACCAGACCGTGTTCGCCGCCAGGCCGGGCAGCGCCGAGATGCCGAGCGCTAGCCGCCCGTTCACCTCCGAGCTGGTCACCCGCCTGGTCACCCGGGGCGTGGCGATCGCCCCGCTGACCCTGCACACCGGGGTGTCGTCGCTGGAGGGCGACGAGGACCCCTACCCCGAGCCGTATGACGTGCCACCGGCCACGGCCCGGCTGGTCAACCTCACCAGGGCGGCCGGAGGCCGGGTGATCGCCATCGGGACGACGGTGGTGCGCGCGCTGGAGACGGCCGCCGGGCCGGATGGTGCCGTAGGGCGTCTCTCCGGCCAGACAAGTGCCGCAGGGCGTCTCTCCGGCCAGGCAAGCGCCGCAGGGCGTCTTTCCGGCCAGACAGGTATGGTGACCGCGTCGGCCGGCTGGACCTCGCGGGTGATCACGCCAGAATCCGGGCTCCGCGCGGTGGACGGGCTGCTCACCGGGCTGCATGAGCCGCGCTCCTCGCACCTGCTGATGCTCAGTGCGTTCGCGGGCGAAGAGCTGCTGCGCCGCTGCTACGACGCCGCAGCGGAGCGCGGTTACCTCTGGCACGAGTTCGGCGACGTCCACCTGCTGCTGCCTTGACACCTGCCAGGTGCCCCACCTCGCCGGAGTCGGCTGACGTTCATCTGCTGTTCCCCTAGTCACGCCCTGGCCAGGGCCTGGCCAGGTGTGCCAGACGGGTAACGTGGCGTAGGCGATGAAGCCTCCGCAGACCACATTGCTCATCACACTCACCGGCCGGGACCGGCCGGGGGTGACTGCCCGCCTGTTCTCCGCACTCGCCCGCCACGAGCTCAGCGTGATCGACGCCGAGCAGGTGGTGATCCGTGGACGGCTCGTGCTCGGCGTGCTGCTCGGCAGCGATGCCCCGCCGGATCTGACCGCGATCCATCGCGCCGTCTCCGAACTGGCCGCCGACCTCGGGATGGAAGCCGAGATCACCGTCGGCACCGGAGACGAGCCACGCCGCAGGGGGCGGCTGCACGTGACCATCCTCGGCAGGCCGCTCACCCCAGCCGCGATCGCAGCGATCGCCAGCCAGATCGCCGCGGGCGGGGCGAACATCGACCGGATCGGCAGGCTCGCCAACCGGCCGGTGACCTGCATCGAGCTTGACGTGTCGGGAGCGGATCCGGAGGCACTGCGGCTCTCCCTCGCCAGCGAGGCCACCAGGCAGCAGGTAGACGTGGCCGTCCAGCCGGGCGGCCTGCACCGGCGTGCCATGCGGCTGGTGGTCCTGGACGTGGACTCCACGTTCATCCAGGACGAGGTGATCGACCTGCTGGCGGCGCGGGCCGGATGCGGCGAGCAGGTGGCCAAGCTGACCGCGGCCGCCATGCAGGGGCAGCTCGATTTCACCACCTCGCTCCAGGAGCGGACCGCGCTGCTCGCCGGGCTGGACACCGATGCGATCGAGGACGTCCGGCGCGAGCTGCGGCTGGCTCCGGGCGCCCGCACGCTGGTCAGGACCCTGCGCAGGCTCGGCTACAAGTGCGGCATCGTCAGCGGCGGTTTCGCCCAGGTCATCGAGCCGCTCGCGGCTGAGCTCGGCATCGACTACGTGGCGGCTAACAGCCTGGAGATCAACGGCGGGGTGCTGACCGGACGCGTATCCGGCCCAGTGATCGACCGGGCAGGCAAGGCAGCGGCGCTGCGCCGGTTCGCGGACCAGGCCGGCGTGCCGGTCAGCCAGGCCGTCGCGGTCGGCGACGGGGCCAACGACCTGGACATGATCGCTGCGGCCGGTCTCGGCATCGCCTTCAACGCCAAGCAGGTCCTCAGGGAGGCCGCCGACGCCGCGGTGAGTGTTCCCTACCTGGACTCGATCCTGTACCTGCTCGGCATCTCCCGTGAGGACGTCGAGGCCGCAGACGCGGACCAGGTGTTACCCGGCTGAAGCCGGGGACCAGTAAGCCTCCAGGGAGCCCGCACCTGGGACCAGGCGCGCCCAGCTGCCCAGCTCGATCACAGCGGTCGCGCTGGTCGGGAAGGCCAGGTCACCCTGGCCGGTGAGCCCGGCCGCGATCTGCTGGGCTGTGGGGTTGTGCCCGACGAGCAGCAGCGTCGCCACGTCGTCCGGTGTCGTGCCGAGGATGTCGAATGCCGCGGCGGCCGAGGCCAGGTACAGGCGCTCGTCGTAGTACACCTCGGCGCCGTTGGTGGCTCCCAGCGCGGCGGTGAGCCGGTCCCAGGTTTCCCTGGTGCGCCGGGCGGGCGAGCACAGCGCCAGGCCAGGGATGAGGTCACGTTCGCGCAGCCAGGTGCCGGCCGCAGCCGCGTCCCGGCGCCCGCGCCCGGTCAGCGGCCGGTCGATGTCGTCGAACCCGGGCTTGTGCGTCGCCTTGCTGTGCCGGACAACGATCAGCCGTTTCACGGGACCCGTTCTACCGTGTCAGTTACCGCAGGTCAAGGACCTAGCAGGTAACACAAAGTCATTCTATAGTCAGAGGTCATGGACATGGACCGTGTCGGAGTCATCCTGAAGAAGTGCGACCGGAGGTACCACAAGCCCGGGTCCAACAGGGCCTGCACGGCCGGTACCTGCCAGCATACGTGTGACCGGCCCGAACGATGCCCACACGCGTGGACACTGCGGTACTGGGCCAATGGCCGACAGCGCGAACAGTCATTTAAGGATGATATCGACTCACAAGGGCGCGTGAAATACGAGAGTGGTAAGCGCAAAGCCAAGGATGCGCAACTCAAAATCACCCACGATAAGCGCGCGGAAGGTGCGAGTTTTGTCGACCCGCGTAGCGGGAAGGAAGATTTCGAAACAGCGGTTGATAAGTGGGTTGATCGACATGCTGTAACAGATTCCACACGGCACGGCTACCGGGTAACCGCGAACGCGTGGGTCAAGCGTATGTTTACCGGGCGAACTCTTGCGCAGGTCGCAGTCGACCGGGAGCGCGTTACCGATCTGTTGATGATCGAAATGGCACATCTGTCTATTACGCGGCGCCGTCAGGCGCGGACGATTATCACGGGCACGATGAATGAAGCAGTGAAGGCGGGAAAACTTGCAAAGCATAACCTGCACGACATCGAACTCATCGACAATGGGCCACATGACAGCCGCGATGATTTCGTGTTCCCGACGCATGAGCAGGTAACCAGCCTGGCAGACGATATTGGTATCGTAGTCTGGTTGATGCGTGGTTGCGGGTTGCGTATATGTGAAGCAATAGCCGTCCACAAAGAAGACTTCTACGATGCGGGTAAAATGCTGCGCCTGACTGGGCAGACGAGCAGGGATGGACTCAAGAAACTGCCATTGAAGCACCGTAAGTCCGGTGAATACCGAGACGTCCCTGTGCCGACTTGGCTATGGGAAAAAGTAAAAGATCTCCCAGAGGGGAGATTGTGTCCAGGGAACCCCGGCAAGCTATACCAGACTTACGGCACGGTCTCACGGCGGATAAAGGAGCGTGCGAACAAGGCCAGTATCCCCACCGGATTCCGGCCGCATTCGCTCCGGCATGCATTCGCCTCCGTCATGTTGGCACGCGGGGTCCCGATCACCGATGTGGCGAAGTGGCTCGGGCACCGCGATATCAACGAGACCTATCGCACCTACGGTCACCTAGTACCGAATGCGGCCGATCGCGCGGTTGCCGCGCTGGACGCAGAATACGCGGAATGGAGCACAGCCGCTTAGCTTCAAAGGCACGCAGGAACGGACCCCCGCCACGGGCAGTGAGCGGGGGTCCGCTGTTTTGTGCTTATGCGCCCTGGTGGTCAATCCAGGCGTGCAGGTCGCGCTCTTTCCATCGCAGATGCTTACCGATGCGGTAGGCCGGCAGTCCCCAATCCCGCCACCGTTCACGAACGGTGCGTTCCGGAACTCCCAGAATTGCGGCCACCTCCCGCGCTGAAAGCAGACGGTTGGAGCCGCCTAGTGTCCGTGGCTTTGTGCGCCGCCTATAGGCGTTCACCTCTCCTGAATCCGTAGCTTGACCGGCATGGGTCGTCGTGGGGTATCACCCCCCTCCGAAGCAGCTCGGCGAGCATCCCCTCCCCTCAGCGCTCGTTCCTGGCGTTCGATACGGTGCGTGATCGTCCACGTCCACGTCCACGGCCGCGCCAGCGGCTCTAACGCGTAGGCGCGCGAGGTGCGGACGAACGCGGACGAACGAACGATCACCGTACGTGATGGAGATCCGCTGGCACGTCTGAGACCGTCCAGGAACGTCCAGGACGGCCGACCCACATTCGACTACACGTCGGAGGCTGTCGGGCCGCCTGCGGCGATCCTGGCGTGATCTAATGCCAGCGAGACCCCATCGTGGCCAGAGGCTAGTCCGGCGCCGACTGCAGCAACAGGGACGCGACAGGTAAACGCACGGGTAACTTACCGGGTTATCCAGGGCATTAGCTGAATGGGACCGGCCCGCACCGAAGGTGCACTTGGGTCAACGGTGCGGGCCGGCGTTTCAGAGCGTCAGTGACGCACGCTCATGTCCAGTTATTCCGCATGCCTGGATTTCTTCCGGCCACACAGTGACGCAGCCTTCCGGGTCGGCCCCGGCCCGCGCCACCTGCATGCTGCTGCCGACGTGGCCGTCGCTGTGGAGCCAAGGCCACGCACGGGCGCGGGCCGGGGAGCCTTATCGTGTTTATCCACGTGACGCTAGCTTTCATCTCACAAACCTCCCAGGAGAAACCGGCCCGCACCAATTCGTGGGCGACCAACCATGGTGCGGGCCGGGGCCTATTCCCAAATTCGGGCACTTCGTTCTCCCTGGGAGCGGGATTATGTGGATATACCGGCAGGGGAAACGGGCGGGACAAGCATATCGGTCAGCGTCACGGCGATTCCCCGTGCGTGCCCGGTGAGTTCATCCACATGGCATTCCCACCAGATACTGCCGTCATCGGCGACACAGACGATCCCCCGGCCGGGCTGTTCCGGGTTGGTGATCGCGACCTCCGCATACACGCTGAAATCTATTTCGTCCGCTGACAGCCACAGATCCACCTTCAATCCTTTAGCTCTCATCGCGCGGCCGACCACACTTTTCAGAGTGATTCCCGGATGCAGTTCCACGTGATCGTCGGCAAGCCCGTCCTGGGGAACGGCCAGCAGGCGCAGAACGGCTCGGATGATATCCGCTGGAGAAGCGCGCTCACCAGCCCATGGGAAGTAGTCGCAGGTCACCGACCCACAGTCGTAGATATCAATCTCACAGCGCCCTTTCGGCGCATTGGTTATGGTCAGCCGACTGCTGCCCTCACTGTCCGACCTGCGAGCATCAAATCCCTGCTGCGCCAGCATCTCACTTATCTCATTGATCAGCCCGCCGGGTGTGATGTCGGTGACGTCAATTCCGGCGTCATTGTCAAGCGTCATGGTCATATTATTCCTTCCCGCTACCCCTAATGGCCTGACTGTCTCCCCCGGCAGTGCTAGCTGATTCAGCATTCCTGGCGAAGAGCCGACGGCGGCTGGTTTTCATGGTCACTCATTTCACTTGGCGTAGTGACCGCCAGAAGAACTTTCATGACATCAACGATTTCACCGATGCCCTTGTCATCAACGATCGGGGCCATATGTTCCCACGTGACGAAACCGTCATGATTAATGCTCATGTCGCCGCGTTCAGCGCTGGCCGGATTCGTGACCTCTACTTCAGTCAGCTTATCGCCATGACAAAGCTTGCGGACCTGAAGTCCGGCCGTCTCCAGCTTTCCGCATATAAGAGACAGCGCTTCATCCGGCGTGTACCGCTGAACTCCGTTCACTTCATGCACCCCTCCCATAACGATGTCAAACATATGGGAGCAGGCAAGCGCAGAACAAAAGCTCACCCGTAGGGCTCTCCGAGAGTAAACCCGTCAGTAACAAGACAGCCGAGCAAAAGATCATAGCCGAGCGACCATATGAGGGCTAGTCGAACAGCGCTTCCGGTTAACGTAATTCGGCGGAGAGATTATCGATCTTCTCGCCGAGTTCCCGAACCGCTGAGACCTTCTGGTATGGCTTCAAATCCTCACACAGGCGCCTGACCTTTGTGGTAAGGCGCGGAGAATCGACCTGGCCAGACAAAACGCTGACTGCCTTCTCAGCAACCGCGCACGCCTGCTCTGGGTCGCCTGCCTGTACATGGGTATTTGCCAATGCGATCAGCACTGATACTCCGTCGCGGACATAAGAGCCCTGCCAATTGTTGCTGTGCAGCGACATTTCAAGATGATGACTCGCAGCCGGGTAGTCGCCCAAGTAGAGAAAGCATTTTCCGATCTGCTCGTTGAGACTTGTCTCATCCATCCAGTATGACCAGGCAGGCTCACCCTGTTCTGGTGGTGAGTTGCGGAAAGCGTCATAGGCGCCGTCAATAGCTGCCCGACAATCCGAGGTATCCCCCAGCATTGCGTGTGCACGGGCTGCCCTCATGCGCAATATAGATGATACTCGTGGGCTGCTGCCTTTATACCCTGTCACTGCCGTACTCGCCAGCCGGGCAGCGTCATCCAGCTTTCCTACGCCCCATGCCTGCTCAGCCATAAACCCGATTACATTTGCACCAAGCGCCGTATCGCCAGCGGTATGAGCGGCATGAAGTGCCGCGATCCATGAACGTTGCGCGCGCACTTGGTCACCATTGTCAAAACCAACCCAACCGCCAAGGCGGAGCAATTCACCAAGCGTTCCGTGAAGGCGGCGCCCGGTTGAATCGGTATACTGGCCCACCCGTATGAGGTTAATGACATATCCGGCCTGTGCGTGCACGACATCAATTAGTGAACCCCCGCCCATTTGGTCGTCCATATGGCGAAGCGTGCCGGTAATTTCATCCAGGGAATCCACGTGTTTCGGCTCGATCGCCCGGCCGACGGAACGCGATACATCGGATACAGGGTGTGCTATAAGCCAATCATGCGCTGGTACTGTGAACGCGGTTCCAGTTAGAAACAAGAATGATCGTCGATCCACAGAGTCAACCTCCGATGCCTCGCACGCGCTCAACAGTGTACCCTCAACCGTCCAGGGCATCACACCAGCATCAGAAAGAGACAACAACTTTGTTTCAGTTGTACTTTCGGTTTCCCATGGACGGCGGCCGATCCTCAACACGTCACCTGGAATATGGAGACCGTCAGAAACCCGCTCTATTACATAGACGCTTTCCGGCTGTCTGCCACCATTCGTGTAAAACCTGATATTACTAGGAGTTATCCCACACCGGCGACCAATATGACTGAACGTCCAACCTTGATCATGGTACTCACGCATAATCAAAAACATCGCACCGAAATCATGCCGAGCGCAGGCATCCTGGAAATCAGAACGGGCCAGCACTTCATCCGGAAGATAATCCGGTACCCGCCGACGTCGCCGCTCCGGACGCCGTGATGGCATTCCCGAGCGCAGGCACGATTGACAGCGATCATCGGTGTTATACCGGCTCAATGGCAAACCGCAGCCTGCGCAATTGCGGCCACTGCCATTCGCCGCGCTCATCACACCCTCCCTGCCTTCCATGCGGCCTCTCGCCCAGCCTACGCCAAAAACGCCCAGCACCAGGCAGTTTGTGCACGTGCACGCCTCGCGCGGGCGCACGCGTCTGCACGCGTTAGGGGCACTCTCGCGGTTTGCACGTGCACGTGCACAACGAACCGAAATCGGCTACCTTGCGTAATTGTCTACGTGTTTGTCTACGTCTACGCATCCACGCCACCGAGTGCAGACGCGCGTGAGCACTAGACGTAGACGTAGACAATCAGTAGTCACGCTGTGTGATCGTCTCATTGTCTCGTCTCACGGCGCGTGTGTGGCCCCAACGCGTGCAGACGCACATGCCCGCGCGCGAGGTGGCACTACCGGTGAGACAACCCTCCGTGACTAAGGCGGCTCTCACGCGCGCGAGGCAAGCCGCTGCCCCGAGTCAGACCAAAGTCAGGGATACCACCGGAGGCAACCCGGCAAAACCAGACATAATGCGTATCCTGACGAGCGCGCTCACGTGTTCTAAAAACTGTGCTCTAGAAGTTCATAGCTGATCAGAGGCGTGATGCAGCCGTGCCGACCTCAGAGGGTTTGACAATTCACGGGAAACCCGTCCTCCATGACAGGGAGGGGCCGCGGCCGCGTCTGGCGGCCGGGACCCCTCCTCTGGATTGCTGTACGTGGTTCAGGCGCGCGCCGGTGCGTCGGGCGTGACGGCCTGGGTACCATCGGCGGGGCCTTCGGTGACCTGGCTGGCCGAGCGGCGCTTGGAGATGACGATGGCGGCGATGATGATGATGACCGCGGCGGCCGACACGCCAGCCCGCAGCCCATCGTTGTGGCTGTAGGTCACCACGCTGGGGGCGATCAGCAGCGCGACCAGGTTCATCACCTTGATCAGCGGGTTGATGGCCGGGCCCGCGGTGTCCTTGAACGGGTCGCCCACGGTGTCGCCGATGACGGTGGCGGCGTGTGCCTCCGAGCCCTTGCCACCGTGGTTGCCGTCCTCGACCAGCTTCTTCGCGTTGTCCCATGCGCCACCGGAGTTGGCCAGGAACACGGCCATCAGCACACCGGCCGCGATCGCGCCGGCCAGGTAGGAGCCCAGCGGCGCGTAGCCGATGGCGAAGCCCACCGCGATCGGGGTGAGGATCGCCAGCAGGCCAGGGGTGGCCAGCTCGCGCAGCGAGTCCGCGGTGCAGATGTCCACCACCCGGCCGTACTCGGGCTTCTCGGTGAAGTCCATGATCCCTGGGTGCAGCCGGAACTGCTCACGGACCTCGAACACGACCCGCTGCGCGGCCCGGCCCACCGCCATGATCAGCAGGCTGGAGAACATGAACACCACCGCGGCGCCGATGATCACACCGACCAGCACGTTGGGCTTGTCCACCGACAGGCTGAACGAGCCGGCGCTCTTGCCCAGCGCGGTCTCGACCGCGGTGCGGAACGAGCCGAACAGCGCGGTCGCCGCCAGCACGGCGGTCGCGATCGCGATGCCCTTGGTGATCGCCTTGGTGGTGTTGCCGATGGCGTCCAGCCGGGTCAGCGACTGCGCCGCCTCACCCTCGAACTCACCCGACATCTCCGCGACACCCTGGGCGTTGTCGGTGACCGGGCCGAAGGAGTCCATCGACACGATCACGCCGACCGTGGTCAGCAGGCCGGTGCCGGCCAGCGCCACGGCGAACAGGGCGACGGTGGCGTTGCCGGTGCCCAGCAGGAACGCGCCGAAGACAGCCCCGCCGATCAGCAGCGCCGAGTAGACGCTGGACTCCATCCCCGACGCGATGCCGGACAAGATGACGGTGGCCGCCCCGGTCTCCGAGCTCTGCCCGATCTCCCGCACCGGCTTGCGGTTGGTCTCGGTGTAGTACCCGGTGAGCAGCTGGATGGCGCTGGCCAGCACCAGGCCGATGAGCACCGCCCCCAGGGCCAGCCACTGCGGGCTGCCCTTGTGGGTCAGGATGGCATGGTCGGTGACGCCCTTCAGGCCGCTGAAGTGAGCCGGCAGGTAGGTGAACGCCGCGATCGCCACACCGATGGCGGAGATGACCGCGGAGACGAAGAAGCCGCGGTTGATCGCGGTCATCCCGCTGCGGTCGCCCTTGCGGGGCGCCACGACGAAGATGCCGATCACCGCGGTGATCACGCCGATCATGGGAACGATCAGCGGGAAGACCAGACCGTCGTTGCCGAACGCGACCTTGCCCAGGATCAGCGAGGCAACCAGCATCACCGAGTACGACTCGAACAGGTCGGCGGCCATGCCGGCGCAGTCACCCACGTTGTCGCCGACGTTGTCGGCGATCGTGGCGGCGTTGCGCGGGTCGTCCTCGGGGATGTTCTTCTCCACCTTGCCGACCAGGTCCGCGCCGACATCGGCCGCCTTGGTGTAGATACCGCCGCCGACACGCATGAACATGGCCAGCAGCGCGGCGCCGAAGCCAAAACCCTCCAGCACGTTCGGCGCGTTGCCCTTGTAGACGAACACCACGAGCGCCGCTCCGAACAGGCCCAGGCCAACCGTGAACATCCCGGCCACACCACCGGTGCGGAACGCGATCCGCATCGCCTGCTGCTCGCCGCTCTCCTTGGCCGCTGCGGCCACCCGCACGTTGCCACGGACCGTCAGCGACATCCCGGTAAACCCGGTCAGCGCCGAGAACAGGGCGCCGACCAGGAAGAATGCACTACGCCCCCACCGCACGGCCTCACCATGAGCCGGCAGCAGCAAAAGCACGAAAAAGATCAGGACCACGAAGACACCCAGGGTCCTGAACTGACGCTTCAGGTAAGCGGCAGCGCCCTCCTGGACGGCCCGCGAGATCTCCTGCATCTTCTGGCTGCCCTGGCTGGCAGCCAGCACCTCACGTACCAGCCAGCCGGCCACCACCAGCGCCAGCAGGGCGACCACTGCGACGACGACCACCCAGGTGAGGTTGCCGCCGTGCAGGGCGACCCCCGCGGACGAAGCGAGGTTGTGCCTGAACATCCGTCCTCCTTGACAGGGGCACAGGGGATCCCACACGCATGCCGATCGGCTGGGGGAATCGCCGTGCGCCCGAGCGAGCACCACGCGCCAGACAGGCGCCTGTAGTGCCACGAGCAGTGGCGGGAGTCTATGCAGACAGGCACCCACATGGTGAAACAGGGGCGCGTTCTAACCGTATCGCGATGCTTTCGTTACAATAGGGAGACCAAGAAATGATGGTGAGCTAACTTAGCGGTCAGACGCTGCTACCGCTCACCAGCGGACGACGGCCAGCTCATCGCAACGCTGATACCAGCCGGGGTCCTGGAAATCTTCACGTCGTCGGCCAGTTCCGCGATCACGGCGAGCCCGAATCCGTCCTGCAGCCCGCTCTGGCCGTTGACCGGCGGGACGTGCACCTCGCCGGTGTCATCACCAGAGGCGGCACTGCCAGTGGCGGCACTGCCAGAAGCGGTGTCGCCGGGGCCGCTGCCCTGGGCGGCGGACGCGGCAGCCGGCCGGACGGGCGCCCCTGCTTCCCCCGGCACGGGAATGCCGTTGGCGATGTCCTTGACACCGGCCATCTCCGCGGGCGGCACGCCGGGCCCAGCAGGAGCCGAGTCGGTCACCACGACCTCGAAACGGCCACCGGATTCGGTCAGCTCGATCTTGACCGGCTCGGCCGGGCAGTACTGCCGGTGCGCTTCCACGGCGCGCGAGCATGCCTCGCCGACCGCCAGCCGGACCTCGTCAAGCAGGGTCTCGGCAACCCCGCTGCGCCTGGCGACGGCCACAGCGACAAGCCGCGCCGTGCGGACGTGCGCTGGCAGCGGGGTGAAGGTGACTTCCACCATTGCCATCTCGGAGCCAGCCCGCCTGGGGTCTTGGAGTTACTTCTCTGACTTCCTGGCCTTGATGGCTTCCTCGACCGTGTCATGGATGCCGAAGACCTTGGTGAGCCCAGTGATCCGGAAGATCTTGAGTATCCGCTCCTGCCGGCAGACGAGGTCGAGCGAACCGTCGTGAGCCCGAACCCGCTTGAGGCCGCCCACGAGCACACCGAGCCCGGTCGAGTCGAGGAACTCAACCTTCTCCATGTTCACCACGAGCTGGTAGTGCCCGTTGTTGACCAGTTCGATGAGCAGCTCGCGCAGCCGTGGCGCGGTGTAGACGTCGATCTCGCCCTCGACGTCGACGACCTCGATCCCATCCCTGGTGTGGTGGTCAAGCTTCAGGTCCACAAATCCTCCAGCGCCATACAGCCTTCGTCTGTCCGGGCGATCCGAGCGGCAGCGCAGCGCCCTCCGGGGAGGGCAACTGGTCCCGCCGCGCATTCAACCACGCTCTGAGGTCATGTCTACACGAGTTCACGCTTCGAGGCACCTCGCGTACAGATGTCACACTGGGAGCCAATGACTGCGCTCACTCCGCTCGTTCCCGGCGAGCCTCCGGTCCGGCCTGGTCCGGCAGGACCCGGTCCGCTGGAACCGGCCCCGCAAATACCAGGCCCGGCTGCCTCGTACCCCGCCGGGCCAGGCCGGCCCACCCAGCTCGCGGCGGCCTCCCCTGCAGACCTTGTGCTGCGCCACGGTGCCCGGTCGGGCCGGCTGATCCACGTAGAGTACATCCCCGCTCACGCTGGGCAGCGGGCCGCCTGGCCCGGATGGGTGCCCGCCGCGATCACCGAGGCGTTCTCGCGGCGCGGGGTGCCGGCCCCGTGGGCCCATCAGGCCGCGATGGCCGGCTGCGCGCTGGACGGCCGGCACGTCATCATCTCCACGCCGGCGGCCTCCGGGAAGTCGCTGGGGTACCTGCTGCCGGCTCTCACCGGGATCCTGGAGGGCGGTACCGCGCTGTACCTGGCGCCGACCCGGGCCCTGGCCGCCGACCAGCTGCGGGTGATCAGCGAGCTCGCCGTGCCGGGCATCCGGGCCGCCGTGGTGGACGGCGACACGCCCATGCCGGCCCGGGACTGGGCCCGCTCTCACGCCAACTACCTGCTGACCACCCCGGACATGCTGCACCAGACGCTGCTTCCGCGGCATGCGCGGTGGAACGGGTTCTACCGCCGGCTCCGCTACATCATCGTGGACGAGTGCCACACCTACCGGGGGGTGTTCGGCTCCCACGTCGCGCAGGTGCTGCGCAGGCTGCACCGGATCGCCGCGCATCACGGCGACCCCGCTCTGGCCAGCCCGGGACCGGGCGGCCCGGGCCCCCTCTTCCTGCTCGCCTCCGCCACGGTCAGCGAGCCTGCCGCGTGCGCGTTCCTGCTGACCGGGCAGCAGGCTGAGGCGGTGACCGAGAACGCCGCGCCGTGCGGGCCGGTCACGTTCGGCCTCTGGGAGCCGCCGCTCACCAGTGCACGTGGCGAGGCCGGTGCGCCGGTCCGGCGCAGCGCTACGAGCGAGGCCGCCACGCTGCTGGCCGACCTGGTGGCCGAGGCCGTCCCCGCGCTGGCGTTCACGCGGTCCCGGCGCGGCGCCGAGGCCGTCGCCCTGGGCGCACGCCGTGCGCTGCGTGAGTCGGGAGCAGCCGGGCACAGCCACCGGGTCGCGGCCTACCGGTCCGGTTACCTGCGGGAGGACCGGCGGGCGCTGGAGGAGGCCTTGCGCAACGGCGACATCACCGGCCTGGCCACCACGACCGCCCTGGAGCTGGGC
>DASXMU010000281.1:0-4609 GCA_036495485.1 Streptosporangiaceae bacterium | reverse complement strand
AGCGGGGCAGGTCACGGCAGTTCTGCAGCGACGAGTGCAGGATCCGGCACTACAACGGGCTGCGCGGCCAGGCGGCAGCGCCGGCGCCGCCGCCCGCGGACGGGCCGGAAGCATCGCTGGGCCGGCTGGCGCAGCTGCTCACCGAGGCGTCCCGGCTTGCCTCCATGGCATCGGCGCAGGTCGCCACAGCCGATCCCGGGCGGGTCGCCGCAGTGCTGGCCGAGGCCGAGGCCGCCCGCCGCCGCGCCGAGGCGCACGCGGGCACTGCCTCAGCGCAGGCCATCGAATCCGCCGAGGCCGCGGCGGCGGCGTGGGAAGCCGCTGACGCGGCCGGCGCCGCCCGCGACGATGCCGAGGCCCGCACGCAGGCAGCCGGAGAACGGGCACGCGAGCTGGAGCAGCAGTCCGCGGCCATGGCCGGGCAGCTCGCCGCCGCCCTTGCCCGCGCTGACGCCGCCGATCGCGAGACCGCACAGGCAGCCGCCGCGCTGGAAGCGGCTGCCCGCGAGCGCGACACCGCGATCGAGACCGCCAGGAATGACGCCAGGCGTGCCACTGCCACGCTGGCCGAAGCCCGCCAGGCCAGCGGGGAGGCCCTCGCCCTGGCCCGCGAGCAGGCCGCCCGTGAGAACGCGGCCGTCCAGGCCGCCTGCCAGGCCCAGGCCGAGGCCGCCCGCGTCCTGGCCGACGCGGCGATAGCCCGGGCCGAGCGCGCCGAGGCCGCCCTGGACGGCGAGCGCACCGAGCGCCGCGCCCTCACCGACAAGCTCACCGCGGCCGCCGTCCCGCCGCAGCCCGCCAGGACCCGCACCCGCACAACCCCGGAGAAGCAGACATGACCAGCAGCGACACCGCCAGCCAGATCGCCTACCTCGCCCGCGTCCTGAAAGCCCCCGCGCTGCGCGAGTCCGCCGCCCGGCTCGCCGAGCGCGCCCGCGCCGACGGCTGGACTCACCAGGAATACCTCGCCGCCTGCCTCGAAGCCGAGGCCGCCACCCGCGCCGCCCACGGCGCGGAAAACCGGACCCGGGCCGCCGGGTTCCCCGCCCGCAAGACCATCGAGGACTTCGACTTCGGCCACCAGCGATCCGTCAGACGCGACCACATCCTGCACCTGGCCACCATCGACTTCATCACCGCGAAAACCAACATCGTGCTGCTCGGCCCGCCCGGCACCGGCAAGACCATGCTCGCCACAGGACTCGGCATCAAGGCCTGCCAGGCCGGGCACCGCGTCGCCTTCGCCACCGCCTCCACCTGGACCGACCGGCTGACCGCCGCCCACCGCGCCGACCGCCTGCAGGCCGAGATCACCCGCCTGGGACGCTACCCCCTGATCGTCATCGACGAAGTGGGCTACATCCCCTTCGAGCCCGAGGCCGCCAACCTGTTCTTCCAGCTCATCTCTGCCCGCTACGAGACCGCCAGCGTCATCGTCACCTCCAACAAGCCCTTCAGCTCGTGGGGCGAGATCTTCGGCGACGACACCGTCGCCGCCGCCATGATCGACCGCCTCGTCCACCACGCCGACATCATCAGCCTCAAAGGCGACAGCTACCGCCTCAAGAACCGCGACCTCGGCCGCATCCCCGCCGCCCGCCACGACCACACAGACCAGCAATGACCACCCCCAGCGGGCCGCGCAGCGGCGACGGCACCTGCGACCTCATCGACGACGCCCTCTGCCAGCTCGCCGAACGCCAGCAGAAACGGCCCGGCGGCCCCCTCACCACCATCACCCTGCTCACCGGCCTCATCAACCAGGCAGAACGCATGACCCCCGAGCACGTCCTCATCGCCCGCGACCACGGCGCCACTGGCACGACATCCCCCCACCACCAGCACCGAACAGACCGGACTCACCTGCAGCCACCAGTTCCCCAGCCGTCGACAGCAAGATGGCCCTACGACTGCTGAACCAACCGCAAACCACGCAACGTAACCAGCCACCCGGCCCAGGGGTCAGATTTCACCCGTTGGAAAGGGGTCAATTTTCAAACGGTGTTGACACGCGCCTTGTCTTCCCGGACATATGAGATAAAAGCATGGCCCGTGGTGGCGTCCGTACGCAGACTATTCACAACCCCAGCGTAGGCCAGCAACCCAAGGCCACCACCCGCTCCGGGCACCACCGCGCCAGCCACACCGGCCACGCTGGCCACCCACCTGCGGCAGGGACGGGGCCATCCCGCCCCAGCCGCGAAAGGCCGTCATAGGTGTCAGTTGTCCAGCACAGACATCGTCTGTTTCGGGTAGCGGTCGCCCAGACGACCTTGAGGGAGATGGCGGCGTCCAGCTCCGCACGTCAGCGGGCGACAGCTTCACAACAGCCGCCGCGGCGTTCTCCTCCAGGAGCTTGGGACCCTTGGTCCCGGGCTAGGCACGATGTCCCCGCTCTTGGCCATGACCCAGGCCAGCGCTAGCTGGGCCAGCGCACTCCCGCGCTGGCGGGCCAGTTCGGTCATCCGGTCGGCGAGCACCGGGGCTAGCTGCGCCGACAATGTCAGGGGTGGCAGCTCGGTCACCGACCGGGGAATCGGGTGCTGGTGAAGCTGACCGCACCGGCCGGGACCAGCCAGGGCAGGAATTCGACCCGGTACAGGCCCGCGCGGACCGCCACGCCAACAAGCCGAAGCACTGGATCGTCGGCCGGTACTTCGGCACGTTCAATAAGTTCAGGAACGACCGCTGGGTATTCAGCGACCGCGCCAGCGGCGTCTGCCTGGTCAAGTTCTCCTGGACGGCCATCCGGCGGCACGTGATGGTCAAAGGTGCAGCATCCCCGATGACCCCGCCCTGGCCAGCTATTGGGCCGAACGGCGCAAGAAGATCAAGCCCCGCTGGACAGCTACACCCTCCGCCTGCTCGACAGGCAGGACGGGTCGTGCCCGCTGTGCGGGGACCATCTTCTGTCCGCCGACCAGCCACCTGGCTCCCCTTGGCAATGGGAACGATGGTGGCTGCACGTCACCCGCAGGGCAGTAGCAGCCAGCTACCTTGCCTGCTACGGAAGACCAGGCCCGGCCGCCGATGACCGCATCCGCCTCGTGCATGCATCCTGCCAGCGCGGACTGCAAGCCCGCCAGCACAGGAACCCGGCAGACCAGCCCGCGACGCCCTCGCGGCTCGCTTGAGCCGTGTGCGGGGACCGACCCGCACGCACGGTTCTTAGCTTAGGTTTTAACCTAGATTCGGGTTATACCTGTGTGCAGTGGCGCGGTTCGCGTGTATGTGCTTATTTCGGGTGCTGTCATGGCGTGACACGGCCGTTTCCTTCATCCTGGGTGTTGCGATGCATCCCTGCGGAGAAAGGAAACGGCCGTGTTATCCACACTCCCACGAGCGGGCTGGCGGCTGCAATCTGTCCTGGGCCAGGACGCGGCGCCGCAGCTACCGGACCGGGCGCAGGCTGCGGATGCCGTCGGCCGGTTCCTGGCGCTGCGGGAGTTCCGCTCCCGGCTCTACCGGTGCCTGACCGCACGGCCGGATGCCTTGTTCGAGCTGTGCGATGCGATCTTGTGCGCTGATCACGCGGTCACGTCACTGGTGCAGCTGTCGCTGGAGGCGCCGTTCACCCGCGGCCACGGCGCACTGTATGACGCACTGGCTGTCGGCGGGATCGATGAAGAGGCATTCGCGGCGCTGCTGACCGCGGCGCTGCCGCTGCAGCCCGGCGGCGAGGCCGAACGCGCCTGGATCGGCGAGCACGACGTGATCGATGACCGGCTGCTGGAGTCCGCGCTGGCTGGGCTGCCACCCGGCGATGCTGCGGCGGTGCGGCAGGCGTGCGCGCGGTGGCGGCGGCTGCGGTTCGCCATCGACGCCACTCCTTACCCGCAGCCAGACGCCGAGTGCTCACCAGAGCGCGAGCACGTGCATCATGACGCGTGCCGGTGCGATGGCACCCGCAAGACCATCCCCGGCTGGGAGTACCAGTTCGTCGCGGCGGTCGGGCACCTGCGCACCGCGTGGACCGCGCTGATCGACGTCGAGCGGACCGCTAAGGCCACCCGGACCAGCCAGACCGCCCGGCAGGTCCGCAACCTGCTGCGCCGGGCCGGCGCCGCCGGGCACACCCGCGACGGCTGCGCGCCGCTGGTCATCCTGGATGCCGGGTACAGCGCCGCTGGGCTGACCGCGTCGCTGGCTGGGCAGCCGGTGCACCTGCTGCTGCGGCTGCCGTCCGGCAGCGTGTTCTACGGCGACCCGGTCACCTGGCCTGGCCGCAACGGCCGCCCGCCCCGGCATGGTATCCCCGTCACCTGCTGCAACGACCCCAGCGCCGCCCATCCCGAACCGCAGGAGCCGCTGATACTGCCGGGCACCCCGCTCTACGGCACCGTCCGGGTGGACGCCTGGCGCCCAGTGCACCCGATCGTGCATGGCGACCGCGGCTGGTTCAAGGACAACTGGCACGGCGAGCTGCCCATCTTGCCCGGCACCGTGCTACGGGTCCTGGCAGAACACCTGTTGCCCGGCGCTGAAGATTCCTATGTGGACGGCGTTCACGGTGCCGATGTGGTGGCGTGTTAAAGCCCCGCTGCCGTGGTGGCTGCGGGGCTTTGGTGGTGGTGTTGCCTGTGTCTGTGGGTGAGGTGCCGGTCAGGTG
>DASXMU010000280.1:0-3403 GCA_036495485.1 Streptosporangiaceae bacterium | reverse complement strand
ACCGCGGCCGGGCTGTCCGAAGAAGCCGAGGAAGCCCGCCGCCGCACCGTCGGCGAAGGCCGCCACGAAGCCGCGGCCAAGGTAGCCGAGGCGATCGCGGAAAGCCCGGAAGCAGAAGGAAGCGTGATCGCATGACCAGCCCCCAGCCACCCGAGGCTGACAGCGACGTCCTGGTCCGGGTGGACAACCTGGTCAAGTACTTCCCGGTCAAAGGCGCCGGGCTGGTTGCCCGCACGGTCGGCCAGGTGCAGGCCGTCGACGGGGTGTCGCTGACCGTGCCCCGCGGCAAGACCCTCGGCCTGGTCGGCGAGACCGGCTGTGGCAAGTCCACCCTGGCCCGCTGCATCGCCGGGCTGATCCCCGTCACCGCTGGCCAGGTCTTCTTCGACGGGACCGAGATCACCAAGCTGAGCCGCCGGGCGATGCGGCCGTTCCGCCGCGAGGTCCAGATGATCTTTCAGGACCCGTACGGGTCACTCAACCCCCGGCGGCGGGTCGGCTCGATCATCGGCGACCCGTTCGCCGTGCACAAGACGGCGAAGGGCCCCGACCGCAAGAAGGCCGTCCAGGAGATGATGGAGCGGGTCGGCCTCAACCCCGAGCATTACAACCGCTTCCCCGCCGAGTTCTCCGGCGGCCAGCGGCAGCGGATCGGGCTGGCCAGGGCGCTGGCGCTGCGGCCCAAGCTGATCATCGCCGACGAGCCGGTCTCCGCGCTGGACGTCTCCATCCAGGCCCAGATCCTCAACCTGCTCTCCGACCTGCAGCAGGACTTCGGCCTGTCCTTCCTGTTCATCGCCCACGACCTGGAGGTCGTGCGGCACGTCAGCGACCAGGTCCTGGTCATGTACCTGGGCCGGGTCGCCGAGCAGGGCCCCAAGGATCCTGTCTACGACACGGCGCGGCACCCCTACACCGCCGCGCTGCTGTCGGCCGCTCCCGCGGCCGACCCCGACGCCGCCGCGGCCAGGCAGCGTATCATCCTGACCGGCGACGTGCCCTCCCCCATCAATCCACCCGCGGGCTGCCGCTTCCACCCGCGCTGCCCCAAGGCGCAGGAACTCTGCGGGCAGCAGGAGCCCCAGCTCGAAACCAAGCCAGGCGATCCGGCCGAGCACCTGACCGCCTGCCACTTCCCCATCCAGCCGCACGAGGACCTGACCACGAGTTCGGTCGGTTCTACCGCTGGCTTGGGCACCAGTACCAGCGACAGCAGCTTTGGAGGAGGCGCGGCATGAGCCTCACTCAGATCGAATTCCAGGCCGGGGGGGCCGGAAACGCCCCGACGCAGGTGATCAAGGGCCGCAGCCCCTGGGCGCTGGCCTGGCGTCGGCTTCGCCAGGACAAGGTGGCGGTTGCGGCTGGCGTGCTCATCATCATCCTCGCGCTGCTGGCCATCCTGGCGCCGGTGATCTCATCGTGGGTGGGCCACCCGCCGAACACTCCGTACAACAACGGGACGAATTCCCAGGGTCTGCCGGTCAGCCCGAGCGGCACGTTCCTGTTCGGCACTGACGGCCTCGGCCGCGACCTGTTCGTCCGGGTGCTCTACGGCGCACAGATATCCCTGCTCGTGGGGATCATAGCCACCGCGATCGGCACCGGGGCCGGCGTTGTCATGGGGATGACCGCGGGCTACTTCGGCGGCGTCGTGGACACGGTGCTGGCCCGGTTCATCGACTCGGTGCTGGCCTTCCCCTACGTGGTGCTCGCGCTGGCGCTCGCGGTGGTCTTCGGCCCGAGCCTGTCGGTCACCATCGGCGTGATCTCGTTCTTCTCCTGGGCGGCGATCGCCCGGGTGGTCCGCGGCCAGACGCTGTCCATCAAGGAGAAGGAGTATGTCGAGGCAGCCCGCTCGATCGGCTCCGGGTCGTGGCGGATCATGTTCGTCGACATCCTGCCCAACCTGATCGCACCGGTGCTCGTGCTTGCCACGCTGGCCATCCCAACCGCGATCGTGTTCGAGGCCACCCTGTCCTACCTCGGTGTGGGCGTCCAGCCGCCCACCTCGAGCTGGGGCAACCTGCTCGCCCAGGCGCAGCAGTTCTACTCGACGTCCTGGTGGTACCTGGTCTTCCCGGCCGGGTTCCTGCTGCTCACCACGCTCGCGTTCAACCTGCTCGGCGACGGCATCAGGGATGCCATGGACCCGCGCACCGAGCGGGTGTTCGCCGCACAGCGCAAGGGCCGCCGCGCCGAAGCACGGCGGGCTGGGCGCACCCCTCCGGCTGCCGAGGTGGGCTGACATGGCTTTCGCGACGTTCATCGTCCGCCGGCTGCTGCTCGGCATCGTCGTCATGTGGTTCGTGACGATCGGCACGTTCCTGCTCTTCTTTGTCGCGCCGCAGGATCCGGCCCGGCTGCTGGCCGGGAAGAACCCGACCACGCAGGAGATCGCGGACATCAACCACCGGCTCGGTCTCGACCAGCCGCTCATCGTCCAGTACGGGCACTACCTGGACCGGCTCATCCACTTCAACCTGGGCATCTCGTTCGTGAACGGGGTCTCGGTCAACAGCATCCTCAAGCAGGATCTGCCGCCCACCTTGTCGCTGATGGTCGGCGGGGCCCTGCTGTGGCTGATCGTGGGCCTCGGCGCCGGGATCATCAGCGCCACCCGGGCCCGGACCGTGCTGGACCGGGTCGCCACCACCGGCGTGCTCATCGGCATCACCTTCCCCACCTTCGTGTTCGGGCTGGTGCTGCTGTTTATCATCTACCTGCCGCTGAACCGGGCCGGCTTCCACTGGGTGCAGACCGGGTACGAGGGGCCAACCACGAGCATCGTGGGCTGGGCCGGGCACATGATCCTGCCCTGGATCACGATCGCGGCCGTGTCGGCCGCCACGTATACCCGGCTGACCAGGGGATCACTGCTCGATACCCTGGGCGAGGACTACGTCCGCACCGCCCGGTCCAAGGGCCTCACCGAGCGCAGGGTGCTGTACCGGCATGCCATCAGGGCCGCGCTCACCCCGGTGGTCTCCCAGCTCGGTGTCGACATGGGCACGCTGGCCGGCGGCGCGGTCGTCACCGAGAGCGTGTTCGGCCTCGGCGGGATCGGGCAGCAGTCGCTGACATCGATCACGACCGGTGACACCCCGGTGGTCCTCGGGATCGTGCTGATGGCCGCGCTGTTCGTGGTGGTGGCCAACATCATCGTCGACGTGCTGTACTCCGTGCTGGATCCACGGGTCAAACTGTCCTGATATCTCCCCCTGCAACCGCGCGGCGATACCCTCGGGGCACGGTTATGGACCTGGTCGTGAGGGAGGGTTGGTGTGAGCCTGCTTGATGTGCGGGATTTGCGGGTGAGTTTCCCGACGGCTGATGGTGTGGTCCGGGCTGTGCGGGGGGTGTCGTTCAGTGTGGATGCTGGGCGCACGATCGGGATTGTGGGTGA
>DASXMU010000279.1:0-4753 GCA_036495485.1 Streptosporangiaceae bacterium | reverse complement strand
GTCAGGTCACTGATCTTGAGCGCGCCGGCGGCCAGGATGACGGGCGCGGAGAGCAGGAAGGAGAACCGGGCCGCGTCAGCACGGGACAGGCCGCGGAACATGCCGCCGACCATCACGATGCCGTCCCGGCTGATGCCGGCCAGCAGCGCCACGATCTGCAGCGAACCGATGACTGTCGCCTGCACGAAGCCGATCCCGGACAGCCGGTTGTCCGCCCTGACGGCCTCGGAGAACTCCTCCTGCCGGATGGCGGCGTGCCCGGAGGCATGCCGGCCGGCCACCCGCTGCCCGGGCGGCACGGTGGCCAGCTCCCGGTCGGCGGCGGCCTGCCGCCTTCCGGCCTGCCGCTCCTGCTCGGCCTGCTCGTCGGCCAGCTTCGAGGTCCGCGGCCGGAAGCGCTCGCCCACGTAGAGGATCACGCCGTTGGCCATCAGGAAGTAGGCCGCGACGACCGCCTTGCCGAAGATCACCCGGAACGTGTGCTCGGCGAACAGCCCGACCAGGCCCACCGGGATGGTGGCGACGACGATCATCCAGGCCAGCCGCTGCTCGGTCGTTTGGGGGCCGCCGTCGCGGAACGCGGTGAAGAACCCGCGGATGATCCGCAGCCAGTCACGCCAGAAATAGATGATCATCGCGATGGCCGTGGCAACGTGCAGGCCCACGATGAACGCCAGGTACGGGGACTCCGTTGCGGACACGTTCAGGTCCCTGGCCCAGCTCCCCCCCACCAGGGCCGGTATCAGGACGTTGTGGCCCAGGCTGGACACCGGGAAGAGCTCGGTCACTCCCTGGACGAACCCAACGACGGTAGCCTCGGCAAAGGTCAGGTGTGACACGTAGTCCCCTAAGCACGGTAGTACGGCAGGCGCCCCATCGTACGCGGATCGCAATGGCCAGCGCCGCACGGCTCCGCGCCCTGATGCGCCGGAGAACCGTGCCATGGGACAGCAGGATTATCGCAGGATGCCCGCACCCCGGTGTGCGAACTTCACCAATTCTTCACGTGGCCAGGCTGCGCGCCTCCAGGCGCGGCAATCACCCAGGGTGATCGTCACACGATCATAAGCGACCGGCAAGCGATCGAGCGGCCGGTTCAGCCGGGTACCGTCCGGTGTTTTTCTTTTCCGGATAAAGAAATTACTCTTTGCCTGGAATCCTGGGGGTGTCTTTGGCCGTCCGGCGGCCGATTTTCGAGCCGAGCCAGACGAGCGGGTCGTACTTGCGGCCTGCCACGCGCTCCTTCATCGGGATCAGGGCGTTGTCGGTGATCTTGATGTGCTCGGGGCAGACCTCGGTGCAGCACTTGGTGATGTTGCAGTAGCCGAGGCCGAAGTCGTCCTGGGCGATGTTGCGCCGGTCCGCGGTGTCGGCCGGGTGCATTTCGAGTTCGGCGATCCGCATCAGGAAGCGCGGCCCGGCAAAGGCGCCCTCGTTCTCCTCATGGTCGCGGATCACATGGCAGATGTTCTGGCACAGGTAGCATTCGATGCATTTCCTGAACTCCTGCGACCTGTTCACATCGACCTGCTGCATCCGGAACTCACCGGGCTTGACCGCCGGATCCGGCGTGAACGACGGTATTTCCCGCGCCTTGGCGTAGTTGAAGGACACGTCGGTGACCAGGTCCCTGATGACCGGGAAGGTGCGCATCGGGGTGATCGTCAGGACCTCGTCCTCGGCGAATGTCGACATCCGGGTCATGCAGGACAGCCGTGGCCGGCCGTTGATCTCCATCGAGCAGGAGCCGCACTTGCCGGCCTTGCAGTTCCACCGGACGGCCAGGTCGCCGGCCTGGGTCGCCTGCAGCCTGTGGAGCACGTCGAGGACGACCTCGCCCTCGTTGACCTCGACCTTGTAGTCCACGAGCTCGCCGCGGCCGGCGTCGCCACGCCAGATTCGGAGCTGAGCCAGGTAACCCATTACTGCTTCTCCTCGACCCGGGGCGTTCCAGCCGCAGCGGGAATCTCTTCGTCGGTCATGTACTTCGTCAGCTCCGCCCGGTCGAACAGCAGGAGCAGATCCTCGCGCATCGGCTGCATCGGCTGCCGCTGCAGCCGCACCTGGTCGCCGAACACCTCGCAGATCAGGTTGACCTTCCGCCACTCCGCGGACATCTGCGGGTAGTCGTCGCGGGCGTGGCCGCCGCGGCTCTCCTGGCGTTCCAGCGCGGCCATCGCCACACACTCGGCGACCAGCAGCATGTTCCGCAGGTCGAGGGCCAGGTGCCAGCCGGGATTGTAGGCGCGCCCGCCGGCCGCGCCGACCTTGCGCGCCCGCTCCTTGAGCTGCTCCAGCTCACCGAGCGCCTGCTCCATCTCCTTCTCGGTGCGGATCAGGCCGACCAGGTTGGTCATGACGTCCTGCAGCTCGGCGTGCACCGCGTATGGGTTCTCGCCATCCGGCCGCTCCAGCGGAGCGCTGGCCTCCTGCGCGGCATCCGCCAGGTCGGCTTCCGCAATTGCCGGGCGGGAGGCCAGCCCGTCCAGGTAGCCGGCGGCGCCGATGCCCGCCCGGCGGCCGAAGACCAGCAGGTCGGACAGGGAGTTGCCGCCGAGCCGGTTGGAGCCGTGCATGCCGCCGGACACCTCGCCGGCCGCGAACAGGCCGGGCACGGCGGCCGCGGCCGTCTCCGGGTCCACCTCCACGCCACCCATCACGTAGTGGCAGGTCGGGCCGACCTCCATCGGCTCCTTGGTGATGTCCACGTCGGCCAGTTCCTTGAACTGGTGGTGCATGGACGGCAGCCGGCGCAGGATCTCATCGGCCGGCAGCCGGCTCGCGATGTCCAGGAACACGCCGCCGTGCTCGGAGCCGCGGCCCGCCTTCACCTCGGAGTTGATCGACCTGGCGACCTCGTCGCGGGGGAGCAGCTCGGGCGGGCGGCGGTTGCTGTCCGGGTCGGAGTACCAGCGGTCGGCCTCCTCCTCGGTCTCCGCGTACTGTGCGCGGAACACGTCCGGCACGTAATTGAACATGAACCGCTTGCCCTCGGAGTTGCGCAGCACGCCGCCGTCGCCGCGCACCGACTCGGTGACCAGCAGCCCCTTCACCGACAGCGGCCAGACCATCCCGGTCGGGTGCAGCTGGACGAACTCCATGTTGAGCAGCTTCGCCCCGGCCAGCAGCGCCAGCGCGTGCCCGTCACCGGTGTACTCCCAGGAGTTGGAGGTGACCTTGTAGGTCTTGCCGATGCCGCCGGTGGCCAGCACGACGGCCGGCGCCTCGAACACGGTGAACGTGCCGCTGTCCCTGACGTAGCCGAACGCCCCGGCGATCTTGCCGTCGGCCAGCAGCAGCCGGGTGACCGTGGTCTCGGCGAACACCTTGATCATGGCCTCGGGGTCGCCGTGCTCGACGGCGTCCGCCTGCTGCAGGGCGACCACCTTCTGCTGCAGCGTGCGGATCATCTCCAGGCCGGTCCGGTCGCCGACGTGGGCCAGCCGGGGGTACTCGTGACCGCCGAAGTTCCGCTGGCTGATCTTGCCGTCCTTGGTCCGGTCGAACACCGCGCCCCAGGCCTCGAGCTCCCAGACCCGGTCCGGCGCCTCGTTGGCGTGCAGCTCGGCCATCCGCCAGTTGTTCAGGAACTTGCCGCCGCGCATCGTGTCGCGGAAGTGGACCTGCGAGTTGTCGTGTGGATTAGCGTTGCCCATGGCCGCGGCGGCACCGCCCTCGGCCATGACCGTGTGCGCCTTGCCGAACAGCGACTTGGAGATGATCGCCGTCTTCTTACCGCGCAGCCTGGCCTCGATCGCTGCGCGCAGCCCGGAGCCGCCCGCGCCGATGACCACGACGTCGTAGGTGTGCCGCTGGATGTCCGTCATGCCGTCGCCGCCTCAGTTGTAGAACCGCAGGTCGCTGAAGGCGCCGCTGGCCACGAGCATGATGTACAGGTCGGTCAGCATCAGCGTGCCCAGCGTGATCCAGGCGAGCTGCATATGCCGTGCGTTCAGCTTGGAGATCTGCGTCCAAATCCAGTATCGGGCCGGATGCTTCGAGAAGTGCTTCAGCCTGCCGCCGGTGATGTGCCTGCACGAGTGGCAGGACAGCGTGTAACCCCACAGCAGCACCACGTTGGCCAGCATGATCAGCGTGCCGAGACCGAAGCCGAAGTCACCGTCGGGCCCGCGGAAGGCCTGCGTGACGTCGTAGGTGTTCAGGATCGAGATGAGGACCACCGCGAAGAAGAAGTAGCGGTGCAGGTTCTGCATGATCAGCGGGAACCTGGTCTCCCCGGAGTAGGTCTTGTGCGGCTCACGCACCGCGCAGGCGGCGGGCGCCCGCCAGAACGCGCGGTAGTACGCGCGCCGGTAGTAGTAGCAGCTCAGCCGGAAGCCCAGCACGAACGGCAGCGACACCAGCGCGTACGGGATGATCGGCGGCACCGCCGGGAACCAGTGCCCCAGGCTGCTCGCCCCTGACACGCACTCGCCGCTGATGCACGGCGAGAAGAACGGGGTCAGGTAGTGATCCTTGGCCACGTAGTACCAGTGGCCGGTGAGCACGTGCGCCGTTGCGTAGGCCACCCAGATGGTCAGCAGGGTGGCGGTGATGGCCGGTGCCCGCCACCACGGATCCTTACGCAGCGTCTTGTCCGCTATCTGCGCCCGTGTCCTGGATGACGTAACCGTTGCCTGCGTCATGCTCGACGTCCTCGTCTGGCTGTGCGTACGCTGGCCCGGTAATGGCCAGGGCTGCCGATGAACTTATTCCAGTCCACCTCACCGTGTGCTACTGGGTGCACTTTCAG
>DASXMU010000278.1:0-1895 GCA_036495485.1 Streptosporangiaceae bacterium | reverse complement strand
GCGGGCGCGCCGGGGACCGAGGTCGAGGCGCTGCTGCAGAACGGCATCTGCCCGCACGACCGGATGCTGAAGGTGAACCAGAGCAGCGGCAGCAGCCGGCAGAGCGTGTTCTTTTCCGCCAACATGAAGTTCTGCTACGGCTTCCTGGACGGTCCCGGCCGCGAGACCGACCCGCTGTTCGACGTGCCATGGTGGTTCCGCACCGACTTCCGCCAGCGGGTGCCCACCGGCGGCCGGGTCGCGCTGGTCATCAACGGGATCGTCGGCAGCGCCGCGGTATGGGTCAACGGCCACCTGGCCGCCAGCCCAGCCACGGTCACCGGCGACTACACCCGCTTCGCCTTCCCGGTCAGCAGGCTGCTCAGGCACGGGATGAACACCGTCGCGCTGGAGATCCAGCCGAACGACCCGGGCCGCATGTACACCCTCGACGACGTGGACTGGAACCAGGTCCCGCCGGACAACAACACCGGGATCCAGTTCCCGGTCCAGCTTCAGGTGAACGGCCCGCTCGCCGACGGCAACGCACACGTGATCGAGCACAACGCGGCGAACCTCTCCAGCTCGGCCCTGACCATCAAGGCCAACGTCACCAACAGCAGCGAAGCCGTCCAGCGTGGCACCTTCGGCGTGGCCATCGCGGCACCCGGTGCCGCCGGGAAGGTGATCCTGGCCAGCGCCCCGGTGACCGTCCCGGCCGGGCACACCAAGATCGTGACCCTGACCCCCGCGAAATTCCGCCAGCTGCGGATCTCCCATCCGCACCTGTGGTGGCCCTACCAGATGGGCGGCCAGCCGCTTTACACGCTGGTGACCTGGGTGTCGCAGAACGCGCGGCAGCGTAGCACCACGCACGAGCAGTTCGGCATCAGGACCGTGACCTCGTACCTGACCGGCGCCTCACCGCTGGAGCCGCACGGCGCCCGGGTGTTCACCATCAACGGCCGCCGGTTCATCGTGCGCGGCGGCGGGTTCTCGCCCAGCATCTTCCTGCACTACTCGGCCGCCGACATCGCCCGGCAGATCGTGCTGATGCGCAACCTCGGCATCAATACCCTCCGCCTGGAGGGCCACATCATGCCGGGCAGCTTCTTCACCCAGATGGACCGGGCCGGCATCCTGGTCAACGCGGGCTACCAGTGCTGCGACGCCTGGCAGCTCCCGCTCGACGGGCACGGCGTGACCAGCACCGACTACCGGCTACTCCAGCTCTCCGCCCTCACCCTGGGCCAGCGGCTGCGCAACCACCCGAGCGTGGTCAGCTTCCAGTGGAGTGACAACGCGCCCATCCCGCGGCAGGAGAAGGTGTCGCTGGCCGGCTTCAGGCAGGCCGGCTTCGGCGACCCGCTCATCTCCTCCGCCGAATACAACAGCAGCCCGGTCCTGCGCTGGTCAGGGGAGAAGGAGGGCCCCTACGACTGGGTGCCGCCGGACTACTGGTACGACACCACCCACTACCGGCCTGACGACCCGACCAGGACCGATGTCGGCGGCGCCTGGGGCTACGACAGTGAGCAGAGCGCCGGGGACACGGTCCCGACGATGTACTCCATCCAGCGCTTCATGTCCCCGTTCGAGCAGGCCCGGCTGTGGAAGAACCCGGGCTACAACCAGTACCACGCGAACTACGAGCCCGGCCATGCCGGCTATGCGTTCGGCACGCTGTTCAGCTTCGACAAGGCGCTGGCCGCGCGGTACGGCCGGTGGCAGAGCCTGGCCGGCTACGTCGGGAAGGCACAGCTTCAGGACTATGAGGACACCCGGGCACAGTTCGAGGCCTACATCGCCAACGCGGACAGCAAGCCGACCCCGTCGACGGGAACCATCTACTGGCAGGTGAACAAGGGCTGGCCGAGCCTGCTGTGGAACCTCTACAACAGCGACGGTGACCAGGC
>DASXMU010000277.1:0-6156 GCA_036495485.1 Streptosporangiaceae bacterium | reverse complement strand
TAGGACTGGATCATGGCCACCGCCGTTGGCGGCGGCGTGTCCGCCCACAGCGCGTCGATGAGCACCTCGCGATGCAGCGCGGTGTTCGCGTTCAGCGCGAGCAGCCCGAGCACGGCCCGCTGCGGCGCCGGGCCCAGTGGGACGAACGAGCCGTCCCGCCATGCCGCCACCGGGCCGAGCACGCTGATCCGCAGGCCCGGCGGGCCGTCAGCGGCGAAGGGCACCGGCCTGCCGCCGCGCGGTGGGACGGTGAGCAGCCGCTCGGTCTTGTGCCGGTCCAGGCCGAGGGCGGCCGCGAGCCGCCGGATCGTCTCGGCGCGTGGACGGCAGGTCAGGCCCTGTTCGAGATCGCGTACCACGCCGATGCTCACGTGCGCCGTCTCGGCGAGCTGGCGCTGGGTCAGCCCAGCCGCCTGGCGATGCACGCGGATCAAAGCGCCCGGCGCCGCGTCGTTGTGCCGTCGCATCTGCCCTCCTCCTGCGCAGCCTCATCCCCAGGCACATCCCCTGGCCGCCCTGCCGTGACCAGGGGAATGAGCTGCGCAGGATTCAGTCTGCGGCCAGCCGGGCCGCTGAACCAGGAGGTCTTACCGGCAGACTTACAGGCAGTTTGCCGACAATTGGCACAGACTTTCGTCAGCCAGACTTTTCCGCAGAAAAGAAAGAAAGAAAGCCTAGCGGGGCTCAGGCTCTTCCGGTTCCAGGACGCCGTCGGCGATGGGCTCGACCACCCGGCGGCTGCTGGCAGCGCCGGACAGTGCCGCGACCATGCTGTCCCGGTACACCTCGAACGAGTAGCGGATCCCGTCGACGTTGGCGTGCTGCTGGGCCCAGTTGCGGATCGCCCGGATCTCGGCGCGGTCGTTGGCCGCCTGGCCCTCGGTCAGGCTGTCCGGGGCGCACATCTCGGACTGGATCGCCTCAGGCGGCTCACTGTCCGCCGGCCAGATCCTGACCAGGTACTTGGTGACAAGGTCCATCTGGGATCAGCCGCCGGACGGCGATCCTGAGGCGTTCCCCAGCTTCAGCACCGCGACGATCTCCGTTCCATCCTTGGTGCATTCCGACGCCTCGCCGGTTTGCACGGTCGTCGTGGTATCCGCGCCCTGGCAGATCCAGCCGTCCACCTTCACCGGCGCGCCGCCACCGTTGCCCGGCACCTTGCCGGACCGGACCAGGGTGGTGTAGCTGTCCTGGATCTGCATGGCCATCTGGCAGGCGACCGACCCCTTTTCTACCTCCATGACGACCGGTACGTCGACCGCCGTATGGGAGGTCCCGCAGGTCGCGCGGGGCGGTGGGAGCTGGGTGGCGGCCGGGACCGGGCTGGAGGACACGTGCGGTGGCCCGCTGGACGCGCTGCATCCGGCGGCCAGCGCGGCGATCGCGACGGCGACCGCCACGGCGCCCGCAAAGGCGAACCGCGAGCGACGCATGGGAGGTCCTCCTTTCCGCGTCCCCATCATGCCGCCGGCGCACTGGCAGGCGAAACCCGGCGCCCCGTCGCAACACTGCTGCGCAGCGTACCCAACCGGAATACGCAGCGTCCCCAACTCCCCGAGCTAGCCCCGACTTTCTAGGCCGGAAACACCCCCGACCGACTTTCCAAGCCGGAACACACCCGACCGACTTTCCAGGCCAGAAACACACCCATCCGAATTTTCTAGGCCGGAAACACGCCGACGGCCAGTTGAATATTTACTCGCTACGATGCATAATCCTTCAGACAGGGCTGATCGCTGCGGAGCGGCCGGCGAACGCTGACCAGTGCGGAGGAGAGACCGTGGGCGCGCGCGTGGCGGTGGCCGGAGGCAGTGGCTACGCCGGCGGTGAGCTGCTCCGCCTGCTGGCCGCCCATCCCGATCTGGAAATAGCGGCGATCGCCGCCGGGGCCAGTGCGGGCAAACCGGTGACCGCTCTGCACCCGCACCTCACCGGGCTGGCAGGCCGCACGTTCGTGCCGACCGCGGCGGACCAGCTCACCGAGGCCGACCTGGTGTTCCTGGCCCTCCCGGCCGGTGAGTCCGCGGCGCTGGCCGCGCAGTTGCCCGCCGCGCAGAAGGTCGTCGACCTGGGCCCGGACTTCCGGCTCGCCGACGCTGGGCAGTGGGCCAGGTTCTACACCGCGCCCTACGCCGGGCGCTGGCCCTACGGCCTGCCCGAGCTGCCCGGCGCCCGCGAGCGGATCCGGGCGGCCGCCCGGGTCGCCGCGCCGGGCTGCTATGCCACCGCGGCGATCCTTGCGCTGGCGCCGCTGCTGGCGGCGGGCCTGGCCGAGCCGGGCGACATCGTGATCGTCGCCGCGTCGGGCACCTCGGGCGCCGGCCGGGGGGCCAAGCCCGAGCTGCTCGGCAGCGAGGTGATGGGCTCGGTGAGCGCCTATCAGGCCGGCGGCACGCACCGGCACACACCCGAGATCGAGCAGGCGCTGGGTGAGGCGGTGTCCGGCAGCAAGGCGGTGTCCGGCAGCGTGGCGGTGTCCGGCAGCGTGGCGGTGTCCGGCAGCGAGGCGGTGTCCGGCAGCGTGGCGGTGTCCGGCAGCGAGGCGGTGCCTGACGGCGTGGCGGTGTCCGGCAGCGAGGCGGTGCCTGACGGCGTGGCTGGTGGCTCGGGGGCGCGGGTGTCGTTCACGCCGCTGCTGGCCCCGATGCCGCGGGGCATCCTCGCGACCTGCACGGCCAGGCTGACCCGCGGTGCCACCACCCAGGACCTGCGCGACGCCCTGGCCGCCGCCTACGCCGGTGAGCCGTTCGTCCGCCTGCTGCCCGGGGGGTGCTGGCCCGCGACGGCCGCCACCGCCGGCAGCAACGCCGTCCACCTGCAGGCCGCCGCCGACGGCCGGGCCGGCCGGGCCGTCGTGGTGGCCGCCATCGACAACCTCGGCAAGGGCGCGGCCGGCCAGGCCGTGCAGAACGCGAACCTCATGCTCGGCCTGGACGAGGCCGCCGGCCTGACTGCGAACGGGGTGGCGCCGTGAGCGTGACAGCACCGCTCGGGTTCCGCGCGGCCGGGGTGGCCGCGGGGCTGAAGGAGGCCGGGGCCAGGGACGTCGCCGTCGTGGTGAACGATGGGCCGTCGCGGGCCGCGGCCGGTGTGTTCACCGCCAACCGTGTGCAGGCCGCGCCCGTGCTGTGGACCCGCCAGGTGGTCAGCGGCGGCCGGGTCCGCGCCGTGGTGCTCAACTCCGGCGGCGCGAACGCGTGCACCGGCCCGGCCGGCTTCGCCGATACCCATCAGACCGCCGAGCGGCTGGCTGGCCAGCTCCGCGACTCGGCCGGTGAGATCGCGGTGGGCTCCACCGGCCTCATCGGTGAACGGCTGCCGATGGACCTGCTGCTGCCCGGGGTGGACGCCGCGGTCGCTGAGGCCTCGCGCAGCGGCGGGCTGGCCGCCGCCGATGCGATCAGGACCACCGACTCGGTCGTCAAGATCGCGTTCCGCCGGGGCGTGAACGCCGCGGGCGGCCGCTACACGATCGGCGGGATGGCCAAGGGCGCAGGCATGCTCGCGCCGTCCCTGGCCACGATGCTGTGCGTGCTCACCACCGATGCCGGCCTGACCGCCGCCGAGCTGGACCAGGCGCTGCGCCGCGCCACGGACGTGACGTTCGGCCGGCTGGACACCGACGGGTGCATGTCCACCAACGACACGGTGCTGCTGCTGGCCAGCGGGGTCTGCGGCGCCCGGCCGGAGCTGGGCGAGTTCACCAGCGAGCTGACCGCGGTCTGCGCCGACCTGGCCCGGCAGCTTCAGCTCGACGCCGAGGGGGCAGGCAAGGCGATCGCGATCGAGGTCGTCGGCGCCGCCAGCGAGCGGGACGCGGTCAGCGTCGGCCGGGCGGTAGCCCGCAGCGCCCTGCTGAAGTGCGCGATCGCCGGTGCGGACCCCAACTGGGGACGGGTGCTGGCCGCGGTCGGGACCACTGACGCGGTGTTCGAGCCCGACCAGCTCAACGTGGCGATCAACGGCATCTGGATCTGCCGCAACGGCTACGCCGCCGACGACCGGTCCAAGGTGGACCTGCGGCCCCGGGACGTGTCGATCACCATCGACCTGGCCGCCGGGCCGGACTCGGCCACGATCGCCACCACCGACCTGACCGTCGCCTACGTGCACGAGAACACGGCGTACTCGACATGACCGGCACAATCGTGGCCACACCTTCTGGGCCGGAAACACACTCCACGGCACTCTCTGGGCCGGAAACACACTCCACGGCACCTTCTGGGCCGGAAACACACCCTGCCACACCTTCTGGGCCGGAAACACGCCCTACGGCGGCCAGCCGGGCGGGGCAGCAGGCGATCGCCAAGGCGGCGACGCTGGTCGAGGCGCTGCCCTGGCTCAACCGGTTCCACGGCCAGACGGTCGTCATCAAGTACGGCGGGCACGCCATGAACGACGGGGAGCTGCGGGCCGGGTTCGCCCAGGACGTGGTGTTCCTCCGCTACGCCGGGCTGCGCCCGGTGGTGGTGCACGGCGGCGGCCCGCAGATCACCGAGGAGCTGGCCCGGTCCGGCCTGGCGAGCACGTTCACGGCGGGCCTGCGGGTCACCACACCCGAGGCCATGGATGTGGTCCGGATGGTGCTGACCGGGCGGGTCAACCGGGAGGTGGTCGGGCTGATCAACCGGCACGGGCCGTTCGCGGTCGGCATGTCCGGCGAGGACGCGAACCTGTTCACCGCGGCCAGGACGCGGCCGGTCGTGGACGGCCAGCCGGTCGACATCGGCCAGGTCGGGGAGATCACCGGGGTGCATACGGGGGCGGTGCACGCCCTGTTGGCCGACGGCCGGATCCCGGTCGTGTCCAGCGTCGCGACCAGCGAAGGCGGCGAGATCTACAACGTGAACGCCGACACCGCGGCCGGCGCGCTCGCGGTCGCACTCGGCGCCGCCAAGCTCGTCGTCCTCACCGATGTGGCCGGCCTGTACGCCAGCTGGCCCCCAGCCACCGCATCTCCCGCCACCGGCACCTCACTCGACTCGCCAGCCTCGCCGCCCCAAGCAGCACCGGACGGTGAGGTGATCAGCCAGCTCACCGCCACGGAACTCGACGGCATGCTGCCGTCGCTGAGCGCCGGGATGATCCCCAAGATGACGGCCTGCCTGCAGGCCGTCCGCGGCGGCGTGCCGCAGGCGCACGTGCTGGACGGCAGGCTGCCGCACGCGGTGCTGCTGGAGATCTTCACCGACCCGGGCATCGGCACGATGGTCGTGCCGGACGGGAGCGCGGCATGACCCCAGGCCAGAAGCTGATCGACCGGTACGCCGCATCGATCATGCCGAACTACGGGCAGCCGCCCGTCGCGCTGACCCGGGGCGAGGGCTGCTGGCTGTGGGACGCCGACGGCGAGCGGTACCTCGACCTGATCGGCGGCATCGCGGTCAGCGCCCTCGGCCACGGCCACCCGGCGGTCATCGAGGCGGTCACCCGGCAGGTGGGCCTGCTGGCGCACACCAGCAACCTGTTCCTGCACGAGCCCGAGGTCGAGCTGGCCGAGCGGCTGCTGAGCCTGATCGGCGGCCCGGGCGGGAGCGCGGACGGGCGGGTGTTCTTCGCCAACTCGGGCACGGAGGCCAATGAGGCGGCGGTCAAGGTCGTGCGGCGGTACCAGGACTCCCGTGGCGGCGCGGACCGCCGGGTCATCGTGGCCGCCGAGCAGGGCTTCCACGGCCGGACCAGGGGTGCGCTCGCGCTGACCGGGAAGGCGTCCATCCGGGATCCGTTCGGGCCGTTCGGGCTGCCCGCACGGTTCGTGCCGTACGGGGACGAGGCCGCGCTGCGCACCGCGGTGGACACCGATTGCGCGGCCGTGTTCCTGGAGCCGTGCCAGGGTGAGGCTGGCGTGATCCCGGCGCCCGCGGGGTACCTGCGGGCCGTCAGGGAGGCCTGCGATGCGGCCGGGGCGCTGCTCGTACTGGACGAGATCCAGAGCGGCATCGGGCGAACCGGCGCCTGGTTCGCCCACCAGCGGGAGGGCGTGTGGCCCGACGTGCTCACGCTGGCCAAGGGCCTGGGTGGCGGGCTGCCGATCGGCGCCTGCATCGGCCTGGGGGAGTGCGGCACCGCGCTGGGCAAGGGCGACCACGGCAGCACGTTCGGCGGGAACCCGGTCGCCTGCGCGGCGGCGCTCGCCGTGCTCGACACGATCGC
>DASXMU010000276.1:0-3479 GCA_036495485.1 Streptosporangiaceae bacterium | reverse complement strand
GCAGATCCTGCATTTCCGCACGTTCGGGTATGTCGTGCTGCCCGGCCTGTTCAGCCCGGCCGAGGTGGCCACGCTCCGCGAGGAGGTCACCGGCGCGCTGACCGACGCCTTTGGTTCCCTGTCCACCGAGCCGAACGACCTGGGCGGCATCAGCGGTGACTACCTGCCGCTCGCGGCCGGCCGGGCACCGTTCAGCCTGTCGCTGATCGCCGATGACCGCAGGACTTTCCAGTCCTCGGCGGAACTGCTGGGCGGTCCAACCGTGTCCTCGGTCGGCGTCGCCACCTGTTTCACCGGCGATTCCACCTGGCACACCCGCCAGGGGCCGACCGTCGGCGGGGTGACGTTCTGGGTGGACTTCGAGTCCCGGGCGGCCGGAACGGGCGCGCTCCGCTTCATTCCCGGCTCACACCTGCCCGAGTTCGAGCGGCGGCTGTGTGAGTACCGTGGGGCCGAGCCCACGACGTCGGGCTTCGAGCCCTGGGAATGGCCGCACGTCGTGGTGCCGACCGGGCCTGGCGACGTGGTCGCCTTCCACGCCCACCTGATGAACTGCACCCAGGGCGGCACACCCCGGCTGTCCTGGACGATCGACTACCTGCCCTGGCCCGGGCTGGGGCGCCCGGACGAGATGGAGGCCGTGCGACGGCTGGTGCTGGACGACGTCGAGTTCGACCACGAGGACTATGACCGCGACCGCTGGCCGGTCTGGCGGGAATGGGTGGCCGGTGCGGCCCAGATCCCGTCCCGGGCGATGGCGGCCGAACGTCTCAAGCTGCTCGGCGTACTCACCGAGGAGTAGGAGTAGGAGTAGGAGTAGGAGTAGGAGGTCCGGTCAGGCCGAACGGCAGCCCACCGGAATCGATCCCGGTGGGCTGCTGTTCGCGTGGCAGGTGACGATCTCCGCCTGAAAGAGACATTTGCGCCCCGAGCGCGGTAGCGCCGAAACCTTGTTCGGTAAGGCTGAGGCCTCAGCGGCCACGCGATAGCCAGAAGCGATCGTCATCCACAGCGCCAGCCCGCCCATCTTCGAGCCTGTTGATCGTGGAGCCACCCCAGAGCTGGCCGTCGGCACCCAGCCAAGGAACCGGCCAAGGATCGCCTTGTTGCTCAATCGGGTCGCGGTGGAGTTAGAAGTACGATATAGTTTTCGAAGAGCATGATTTATGGGCATACTATTCGAACACTTCTAATTCCTAGGAGGTGAGCACGCATGCCTGATGACCAGTTCGAGTCGCAGGAGGAGATCCTGGCGGCATCCGAGGCCGCGCTCACCGATGAGGACATTCCGCCTGAGGATGAGGCCTTCATGGGGCCCGATCCGGACTGTGGCATGCCAGCGGAGCTGCTCGCCTTGTCCGATGCGGAGCTGGCTGAGCTGCTGGATGCGGTCCCGGCCCAGATGCCTCCGCCTACGTGGCCGCTGAGTTACCGGACCGGTGAGCCGGGCGGGTTCGTGCCGGGCGATGGCCCGGACACTGGCACGGGGTTCGCCCAGGGCGGCGTGCTGGATGAGCTGCCCGCCTCGATCACCCTGGCCGGGCTCACCGATGACGCTTACGCGCGGGCCGCAACCCTCGACGATGACAGCCTTGTGGGGACGCTGCGGGCCTGGCGAAGGCTGGCCTCCTGGGCGACCGCCAGGGAACTGGCCACCATCACCGAGCTGGCCCGTCGCCGTCCCGCCCCCGGCACCCCGCCAGCCAGCATCCCTGGCCAGCTCCCCGACCAGATCAGCGAGTTCACCGCCGACGAAGTCGGCCTGGCCCTCACCTTGACCCGCATGGCAGCCCGCACCGAATTCGAACTCGCCCTCGACTTGCACGCCCGCCCCGCCATCGCCGCTGCCCTGGAAACCGGCCAGATCGACCTGTCGAAAGTACGCATCCTGACGGCGATGATCTGCCCGCTGGAGCCCGCCCACGCCGACGCGGTCGAATCCGCCGTCCTGCCCCGTGCTCCCGGCCTGACCACCGGTGAGCTGCGCGCGGCACTGCAGCGGGCGGTCCTGGCGGTCGACCCCGACGCCGCCCGCCGACGTCAGGAGGCTTCGCAGAAGGATGCCCGGGTGGAACGGTGGACCGATCCGGAGGGAACCGCCACGCTGGCAGGCCGGTATCTGCCGCCGGCGGAGGTACTGGCAGCGGACAAGCGGCTGGGCGCGATCGCCAAGGCCTGGAAGAAGCAGGGCGCCCAGGGCGGCATGGACCTGCTGCGGGCGCATGCGTACCTGGCGCTGCTGTTGGGCCAGACCATTGATACCCCACCACCCGGCTTGCTACCGCCGACTGAGGCGACTCCACCCGGCCCAAAGGGTCGGCACGGCCCGTTTGGCACCCCGGACTGGCCAGACTCGCCCGGCACCCCCGACCGCACCGGCCCCTTTGGCACCCCCGACCGCCCCGGCCCTTTCGGCACCTCGGACCGGCCCAGCTCGCCCGGCACCCCGGACCGGCCCGGCGCCCCCGGCACCCCTGGCGCCCCCGGTCCGTCTGGCACCCCGAATCGGCCCAGCTCGCCTGGCACCCCGGACCGGCCCGGTCCGCTCGGCATCCCGGATGAGCGAAGCTCGCTGGCTACAGACACGTCAGGCTCTAGCCACTTGGCCCCCGGCGGAACACGCCGCCTGGCAGGGGAATCGGTCCCCGCAGGACTGCGGCAGCCCATTACTGGCGTTCCGCTGCCACCGCTGACCGGTGAGGTTCACCTGACGGTCCCCATGCTGACCCTGCTGGGGCTGGCTGACGGGCCGGGTGAGGCTGCAGGGTTCGGACCGGTGCACGCCGACACGGCGCGAACCCTCGCCGACGCCCTGGCCACCCATCGCGGTACCCGCTGGGGCGTGATCATCACCAACCAGGACGGTCGCGCCATGGGCTGGGGCGGCGGCATCCGCGCCCGCCCGGCGTCGGCAGGTGGATGGAAGATCACTCTGACCACCGAACCCATCGCCCCCTACCCGTAGGGGCAAAGTGACGCACCATCCCCCATCGCCGCTACCCGAACGACAGGGTGGCTGCGCGGCCTTCATCACCCGGCCCGCGGGCAAGGTGGTAGCGCGGCCTCCATCGCCGCTTCCGTGAGAGGGGTGGTAGCGCGGCCCTCCGCCGCCGCTTCCGTGAGACAAGGTGGTGGCTCGACCTTCACCCCTGCCCATTCGAACAGGACGGCAGTGCGCCCCTCACAGGATGGCAGTGCGGCTCTGAGCCCTCCATCTATGGTCGCTGGAGGCCGAGGATCTGTCGGGTGCCGGGAGTGCATTGTGGGCCCTTCAGGCGTCGCTTCGAGCACGCGAATTAGCCGGGATGGGGCGGCTGGCCGTTGGGGCCGACAGTGGTTTGTCTGGCGCGTTCGAACCAGGTTTGGGCTTCGGCGTCGCGGCCTGCCAGCTGCAGGAGGATGCCGAGGGTGCGCATGGCTTGGGGGTGGCCGGCCCGGGCGGCGCGCTGCCACCACTGAACGGCTTCGGTGCCACGGCC
>DASXMU010000275.1:0-6992 GCA_036495485.1 Streptosporangiaceae bacterium | reverse complement strand
CCGCGCGCCCACTGGTAGGCGGTCCAGGCGAAGCCGGGGTCGGGCTCGCGCAGGAAGGACAGGCCGTTGTCGCGTTCCATCTGGTCCAGCTCTCCCCAGACCCGGACCATGGAGCCGAACACCTCACGCACCCGGCCCGGCGGCAGCTTCGGCGGGCTCGTGTCGTCGGGCCGGCGCGACTCGAAGGACAGCGCGGACACGCAGGCGGCCAGCTCCGGCACGGTCAGCCCGTCCCACAGGCCGCGGCGCAGGCACTCGGCGGCGAGCAGGTCGAGCTCGGTGTACAGGCTGCCGAGCCGCCGGCCCTCGGCGGTCACCGCGTCGGCCCGCAGGTAACCCAGCCGGTCGAGCACGGCGCAGACCCGCTCGAACGTGCGGGCGATGACGTGCGTCCGCCCGGCCACCCGGCGCTCCAGGCCCTCGGTCTCGCGCTGCTGCCGCCGGTAGTGCTCGGCCTGCCGGACGTGCTGCTCCCGGTCCGGGCAGTGGTGGCAGGGGTGCTCACGCAGCCTGCGCCGCATCGCCGCCAGCTCCGCATCCTCCTGCCGCCCGGCGCCGCCCCCCGGGCGGCCACCACCGCCGCCAGGCCCGCGGCCCCCGCCCAGGTCCCTGTCGGCCAGCTTGTCCCGCACCACCACCGACAGATCCCGCCGGTGCTTGGGCGACCGTTCGCTGAACCAGCCAGGTATCCGGACCCGGTCGACAGGCTGCACCGGCCCGCTGAAGTCCACCGCCGACAGCTTCCTGACCTGCCGCCCCGAGGTGAGCACGAGCAGGCTGCCCATCGGCTGCTGCTCCAGCACGACGGCGACCCCGGCTCGCCTGCCGGCGGTGACCTGGATGATGTCGCCGCGGCGCAACTGCTCGATGGAGCGCTCCGCCTCTGCCCGGCGTGCCACCGACCGCTCCCTGGACATCCGCCGCTCGCGCTCGGTCAGGTCGGCCCGCAGTTGCGAATATCCGGCGATGTCGCCGCGGTCGCAGGTCATCTGTGCGGCCAGTCTGCCCAGGTCGTCGTGGGCCAGCCGGAGCTGGCGGGCCAGCGGCACCACCGCCCGGTCGGCCTGGAACTGGGCGAAGGAGGATTCAAGCAGGGTGGCGGCCCTGGTCCGGCCGAACTGGCCGGTCAGGTTCACCGCCATGTTGTAGGACGGCTTGAAGCTCGAGGTCAGCGGATAGGTCCGGGTGCCGGCCAGGCCGGCCACGGCGGTGGGGTCGATGCCGGGCTGCCAGAGCACCACGGCGTGCCCTTCGACGTCGATGCCGCGGCGGCCCGCCCGGCCGGTGAGCTGCGTGTACTCCCCCGGGGTCAGGTTGGCGTGCGTCTCGCCGTTCCACTTGTCCAGGCGCTCGATGACCACGGTCCTGGCCGGCATGTTGATGCCCAGCGCGAGCGTCTCGGTGGCGAACACCGCCCGGATCAGCCCGGCCTCGAACAACTCCTCCACCACCTCCTTGAACGTCGGCAGCAGCCCGGCGTGGTGGGCGGCGATGCCCCGCTGCAGGCCGGTGAGCCATTCGGCATAGCCGAGCACGTGCAGGTCATCGGGGGGGATGTCGGCGGTCCGCCGCCGCGCCACCTCGGTGATATGGGCTGTCTCGTCCGGGGTGGTCAGCCGCAGCCCGGCGGCCACGCACTGGGCCGCGGCCGCGTCGCAGCCGACCCGGCTGAAGATGAACGTGATGGCGGGCAGCAGCCCGGCCCGGTCCAGCCGCTCGATCACCTCGGGCCGCCGGGGCACGGCGAACCGGCGCGGCCGGTGGCCACCGCGTCCCGGCCGGACCGGCGCCTTGCGCACCGTCCATTCGTCGCGCTGGGCGATCCGCACCAGCTCCGGGTTGACCCGCAAATCGTCGGCATCAGGGCCGGTGTCGACGAACAGGTCGTACAGCCGGCTGCTGGCGAGCATGTGCTGCCAGAGCGGCACCGGCCGGTGCTCGTCCACGATGACCGTGGTCCCGCCGCGCACCTGGTCCAGCCAGTCGCCGAACTCCTCGGCGTTGCTCACCGTGGCGGACAGCGCCACCACCTGCACCGACGGGGGCAGGTGGATGATCACTTCCTCCCAGACGGCGCCGCGGAACCGGTCGGCCAGGTAGTGCACCTCGTCCAGCACCACGTAGCCGAGCCCGGCCAGCGTCGCGGAGCCCGCGTACAGCATGTTGCGCAGCACCTCGGTGGTCATCACGACCACCGGCGCCTCGCCGTTCACGCTGTTGTCGCCGGTCAGCAGGCCGACCTTGTCCGCTCCGTAGCGGCGCACCAGGTCGGCGTACTTCTGGTTGGACAGCGCCTTGATCGGGGTGGTGTAGAAGCACTTGCTGCCCTGGGCCAGCGCGAGGTGCACGGCGAACTCGCCAACCACCGTCTTGCCCGAGCCGGTCGGCGCGGCCACCAGCACGCCGCGCCCCCGGTGCAGCGCGTCGCACGCCTCGATCTGGAAGCCGTCGAACCCGAAGCTGTAGAGCGCCTGAAAGGCGGTCAGCCAGCCGGGCCGTGCCTGAAACTCCGCATACCGCTGCGCCGGGCTCGCCGGAAGCGTCATGTGTTACAGGTTAGACGGCCAGCTATGAAGAGAAGTTGGACCACCCACCGCAAGCGGCAGCGTGGGGGTCCGGGGGCTCGGCCCCCGGGTAAATACTGCGGGCTATGGCGCGGGTGGCCAAAGGTCACCAAGCAGCATCAGCCGCCTCGGCGGCCTTGTCAGGAGATCAGGAGCTGGAGTCCACCCGGTCGTCATCGTCGAGCGGGGTGGCGTCGTAGTCGCTCAGCCCGTCGTACATCCCCGGCCGGCGCGCGACCCTTCGGTCGTTGGCCCAGATGATGATCTCGGCCACCTCGACCAGCACCACGCACGGCGCGGCCAGCAGCAGCATGGTCAGCGGATCCGGGCTCGGCGTGGCGACACCGGCGAACACGAACACGGTGAAGATCATCACCCGCCGCCACTTCCTGAACCGGACATGGGTCAGGATGCGGGCGAGGTTGAGCAGGACGAGCGCGAGTGGCAGCTCGAAGGTCAGGCCGAAGCCGAGCACCATCGCCATCACGTAGCTGAGGTACGTGCTGATGGGCGGCAGCACGGTGACGCTGGCCGGCGCCAGGCCCAGCAGGAACTGCAGGCCACGGCCCATCACCAGGTAGGCCAGGACCGTGCCGATCAGGAACAGCGGGACCGCCGCGCCCACGAACATGTAGGCCCAGCGCTTCTCCCTGGCATAGAGCGCCGGGGAGATGAACGCCCAGAGCTGGTAGAACCAGATCGGCGAGGTGACGACCATCGCGAAGAGGAAGCCAACCTCGATACGCAGCGAGAACGAGTCGAAGATGCCGTTGATGATCAGGTGGAAGCCGAACGTCTTGCAGGCGGCCGCGTGCGCGGGATTCAGGCAGATCTGGTGCGTCGCGTGCTGGTACGGGCGCACCAGGATGTTCCACACCCGGTTGAACACCCATGGCAGCAGGCCGACGCCGGTCCCGACCACGAGCACTGCCAGCGCCTTGACCACACGCGAGCGCAGCTCACGGACATGCTCCATGAGCGGCATCTGGCCATTCGGGTTGGCCTGCTTGTTGAGGGCTACCATCCGCGAGCCAAATACCCGTGCGCCAACGATGGAATCAGGCAGCTTCGCCATGGCCGGTACAAGACGGTGTGCTTAGCGGACTTGCGTCTGCTGTGCGTCACTCGCCACTGTCTGGGCCTGCTGCTTGCGCAGATCGTCGAGCTGCTGCTGCAGGGCGTCCACCTGCTCCTGGGGAGCGATCTGCGGCGCCGGAGCGGGAGCCGGGGCCTCGAGGACGGGGGGCACCGTGGCAGTCGCGGCCGTTGCCGTGGCCGCCCGCTGCTCGTCATCGTCGTGCAGCTCGTGGATCTCCGTCTTGAGGATCCGCATCGACTTGCCGAGCGACCGTGCGGCATCGGGCAGCTTCTTCGACCCGAACAGCACAAGGACCACGACGGCAATGATGAGGATCTTCCAGGGACTGTCAAACAGATCGCCAAGCATCTCTGCCCTCTTCAGCGGAGAACCGTCCCCGCGCGCGTTAGGGTTTCCTCCGGCCGATTGTACAGTCCGGCCCGGTGTACGCGACAGTGCCGGGCCTATGGATCGGCTGGTGGCCCAGGATAAAATTACGCTGCGTACTGGGCCAGTGCCGCCGCGGCGTCGGCACCCACCTGGGCGGCGAGTCCGGCCGGGGCGATGACCTGCCCATCCTCCCCCAGCCGCAGGGCCAGCCGCCGCACCCACTGAGTGTCTGGCGTACGCAGCGTCACCCTTAGTACTTCGCCGTGCCGTTCCTCGCTCTCACAGGGGTAGTACTCGGCTACCCAGTGCGCCGCCGGGCGCAGGTCGAGCACGACCAGCACATCCTGCTCCGACGGCCGGAACAGGCCCTGGTCCACGTCCACCTGCTCGGCCTCAGGCGGCACCTCGGCCGGGACGTCGAGCACCTCGAAGCCGAGCACCCGGTCCAGCCGGAACAGCCGGACCGCCTCGGCCCGGCGGCACCAGCCCTCCAGGTAGGTCCGCCCGTCCACCACCAGCAGCCGCATGGGATCGACGTCCCGCTCGGTCGCCTCGTCCCGGCCGGGCACGTAGTAGCGCAGGTGAATCCGCCTGCCCCGGTCGACCGCGTCGCGCACCTGGCCGAGGATGCCATCGGCGTGCCGCTTGTCCACCTGCACCTGGACCTGTGCGCTGACCGCCGCCGCCTCTCCCGCGGCCGCCTCCAGCTTGGCGATGGTCCGGCTCAGCGCCTCCGACCCCGGCGCCTGCGCCCCGGGCACCGAGATCTCGGCGAGCATCCGCAGCGCGACCAGCAGCGCGCTCGCCTCGTCCACGGCGAGCCGGAGCGGGCGGCCGATCGACTCCGCCTCGCTGACCATGATCTCGCCACCCTCGTAGGACAGGTCGATCGGGCAGTACGGGTCGGGCGAGCGCAGTTCCACGCACCACAGCAAGTTGAGGTCGTCCACCAGCTCACGCTCGCTGACCCCGAAGGCCGCGGCGGTGTCGGCCAGCCCGACCACCTTCCGGCTGACCACGTAGGGCACCAGGGCCAGCAGCCGCTGCAGCCGGGTGGTGCTGGTTGCGGCGCTGCCGCGCGGCACGGGCTTGCCTGGGGTATTCACGCCAGCGCTCCCTTCAGCTGGGTAATGACGGCCTCGCGGAGGTCGGCGGGCTCGAGCGCGACGACGTCCGTGCCGAACGAGGCGAGATGCTCGGCGAACCAGCTCACGTCCGAGAACGGGACACTGATCGTGTCCCAGCCGCCCCTGTCCGTGCTGCCCCGGGCCACCGCGCTGTCTGGGACCCCTGTGGTGTCCGGGACCCCCGTGGCGTCCGGGACCCCCGTGGCTTCCGGGAGCAGGGTGGCGTGCCTGCGGAGCCCGTGCCCGGCTCCCTCACGCACCCGGAGGATCGCGGTCCGCTGGGCCGCCGGCGGCTGGGTGTCCCACTCGCGGACGGTCTCCCGGACGTCGGTGCCTTCCGGCACGATCACCGATCCGGCGGGGCCGCTGAACCGCACGTCGCCCTCGATGCGGCTGAGGCGGAATACGCGGGCCGCATCCCGGTCGTCGTCGTACCCGGCCACATACCAGCGGCCGTGCCGGTTGACCACGCCCCACGGCTGGAGGTGGCGCTGCTGGGGTTCGCTCCGGCCGGCCGCCCGGTAGGCGAACGTGACCGGCCGGCGATCCCGCACCGCCTCCCACAGCGGCCCGAACGCCGCCTCACCGGCCAGCAGCCGCGGCTCGATGCCGGGCTGGGCGGTCTCCTGCGCGTCCACCCCGGCCGCGCGCAGCTTGAGCAGGGCACCCGCGGCCGCTCCGGCCAGCTCGGCCTGCCGCCAGACGCGGGCGGCCAGGGACAGCACCGCGGCTTCGTCCGGCTCCAGCCGGATCTCCGGCAGGACGTAGGCCTGCCGGGGGATGCGGTAGCCCGCCTCGTCGTCGCCCGGCGAGTTGAAACCGGTCTCCAGCGGGATGCCGAGCTCGCGGAGTTCCTCCTTGTCCCGCTCGAACATCCGCTTGAACGCCTCGAACGATTCCGGGTAGCCGGGCACGGCCGCGCGGATCTGCACCGCGGTCAGGTACCGCGGGCTGGACAGCAGGCAGACCACCAGGCCCAGTAGCCGCTCGGTCTTCCGTCGTGACATTCCCGTTCCTCGCCGCTCCCCGCCCCCGGTCGGTACCTGACGCTACCCTGCGGGAGTGATCAGGTGGCGCAGTGGCGTGGTTTTGGCGGTGCGCCGCGAATGGCGTGGTGCGGTCGAACTGGACGTAACCACCGGCGAGGGCACCATCCGGGCGCTCGCCTACCCGGAACTGACCGGCCGGCCCCAGGGTGGTGACCGGGTACTGCTGAACATCAGCGCGCTCGCGCTCGGCCTTGGCACCGGCGGGTACGCGCTGGTGGTGGCGCTGCCCGACCGGCTGCCCCCGGATCCGGCCGGCCCCGGCCACCTGGTCAAGGCGCGCTACACGCCGCTGCAGGCCACCGTCCAGGGCGCCGACGAGCAGGGCTCACCGCACCATGACGTACTGCGGGACGCGGACGACCTCGGCGGGATGCCGGTGGTGGTGGCCGATCTGCATTCGGCACTGCCGGCCGTGCTGGCGGCGCTGCGCGCCGCTGGTCCGGCCGGCGCCCCGCCGTCCGCGGTGTACGTCATGCTCGACGGCGGCGCGCTGCCCGCGTGGTTCTCCCGCAGCGGCGCCGGGCTGCGCGAGGCGGGCTGGCTGCGCGGGACGGTGACCGTCGGCCAGTCCTTCGGCGGTGACCTGGAGGCGGTCACGCTGCATACCGGGCTGCTGGCCGCCCGGCACGTGCTCGGCGCCGATGTCGCCGTGGTGGCCCAGGGGCCGGGCAACCTGGGCACCGGGACCCGGTGGGGGTACTCCGGCGTGGCGGCGGGCGAGGCGGTCAACGCGGCCGCAGTGCTCGGCGGCCGCCCCGTGGCGGCCCTGCGGGTTTCCGCCGCT
>DASXMU010000274.1:0-15936 GCA_036495485.1 Streptosporangiaceae bacterium | reverse complement strand
CAACACCAGCGTGTTCACAAAAAACCCGACCAGATCATCCAGCACCTCATCAGTCCGCCCCGCCACCACCGTCCCCAGCGGAACATCCTCCCCCGCCCCCAACCGCGACACCACCACCACCAACGCCGCCTGCACCACCATGAACAACGTCACCCGGCACCGCCGGGCCAGCGCCACCAGCCCCGCATGCAACCCAGCCGGCACCCCAAACTCCACCACCCCACCCCGGTAACTCGCCACCACCGGCCGCGGCCGATCCCACGGCAGCACCAACTCCGCCGGAACCCCCGCCAGCACCTCCCACCAAAACGCCAGCTGCCGGGCGTGCTCGCTGGCCGGGTCATCGGCTTCGCCGAGCAGCTCGCGCTGCCACAGCGCATAGTCGGCGTACTGCACCGGCAACGGCGGCCAGGCCGGCGGCCGCCCGGCGCACCGTGCCGCGTACGCCGCTGACAGGTCGCGCAGCAGGGGGCCCATCGACCAGCCGTCCGCAGCGATGTGGTGCAGCACCACCAGGAACTCCTGGCCGTCACCTGAGCCGGCCGGGCCGGGGCATACCAGCAATGCCCGCACCGGGAGCCCGGCCGCCAGATCGAACGGCCGGGCTGCCGCCTGAGCCAGCACGGCAGCCACTTCGCCGGCTGGGGCCTCGGCCACCTCCAGCCGGGGCCGCTGCTCGAGTACCCGCTGGAATGGCACCCCGTCTGCCTCACCGAACACCGTACGCAGGCTCTCGTGCCGCCCTGCCACGTCGGCCAGCGCCCTGCCAAGCGCCTCGGCATTCACCGGCCCGGCCAGCCGGAACGCGAACGGCAGGTTGTACGTCGCCGACGGCCCCTCCAGCAGGTCCAGGAACCACAGCCGCTGCTGGGCGAACGAGAGCGGGATCCGGCCCGGGCGCGGCCCAGCCACCAGCGCCGGGCGGGCCGCCGCCGCGCCGTGCACCACCTCGGCCAGCCGCGCCACCGCCGGGGCCTCGAACAGGTCCGCGATGCTCAGCTCAGCGCCCAGCACCGACCGGATCCGCGAGGCCAGCCTGGTGGCCAGCAGCGAATGACCGCCCAGGTCGAAGAAGCTGTCATCGATCGTGACCGCGGCCACGCCCAGCACCTCGGCGAACAGCCGGCACAAAATCGCCTCGTCCGTGCCGCGCGGGGCCCGCCCCAGCCCCGCCGTCACCTCGGGCGTCGGCAGCGCGGCCTTGTCCACCTTCCCGTTGACCGTCAGCGGCATCTGGCCGAGCACCATGACCACGGCCGGCACCAGGTAGTCCGGCAGCACTCCGGCCAGCCAGTCGCGTACCCGGGCGCCGCTCAGCGCCCGCCCTGGGGCCGGAACCACGTACCCCACCAGACGGCGGTCCCCGGAGCTGTCCAGGCCGGCCACCACCACTGACTGAGCCACGCCCGGCGCCCGGGCCAGCACCGCCGACACCTCCCCTGGCTCCACCCGGAACCCCCGGATCTTCACCTGGTCGTCGGCCCGTCCGGCGAACGCCAGCTTCCCTTCGGCCGTGCGCCGCATCAGGTCCCCGGTCCGGTACATCCGCGACCCGTCCGCGGCGAACGGGTCGGCCACGAACCGCCCGGCGGTCAGGCCCGGGCGGCCCAGGTACCCCCGCGCCACCCCGGAACCCGCAACGTAGAGCTCGCCCACCACCCCCGGTGGCGCTGCCCGCAGCGACTCGTCCAGCAGGTAGCAGCGCGCGTGCTCCAGGCCCTCGCCGACCAGGCTCTCGCCGGCGCGGCCGGCCTGCTCAGGATCGATCTCCAGCTGAGTGACGTGCACGGTCGTCTCGGTGATGCCGTACATGTTCACCAGCCGCGGGCCGCCGTCGCGGTGGCGCTGATACCACCCGCGCAGCGCTCGCAAGTCGAGCGCGTCCCCGCCGAAGATCACCCGGCGCAGGGCCAGGCCCCGCTCCAGTTCCGGCTGTTCACGGCACACCCGGTCCAGCTCGTAGAAGGCGGCCGGCGTCTGGCTGAGCATCGTCACCCGCTCGGCAGCCAGGAGCTCAAGGAACCGGGGCGTATCGCGGCTGACCAGGCGGTCCACGACCACGAGCCGCCCGCCGTGCAGCAGCGCGCCCCACATCTCCCAGACGGAGAAGTCGAAGGATGCCGAGTGGAACATGGACCAGACGTCGTCCGGGCCGAAGCCGAACCGGGGCCTGGTCGCCTCGAATAGCCCGATGACGTTGGCATGGGTGACGACCACGCCCTTGGGGTGGCCGGTCGAGCCGGACGTGTAGATGACGTAGGCCGGGTTCCCGGCCGACCGCAACCGCCCGCGCCTGCGTGGCCGCGCGCCGTCCGGTGCCGCGTCCACAGCGGATCCGGATGCCCCGGGGTGACCGGCAAGCAGCCGGGGCAGCCGGCCGGCGGCCGGCGGCAGCCCGGCCGCGATCTCGCCCGACGTGATCACACAGGCCGGGCGGGCGTCGCCCAGCATGAACGCGATCCGCTCGGCCGGATAGCCGGGATCCAGCGGCAGGTACGCCGCTCCTGCCTTGATCACGGCCAGCAGCGCCGTAATCAGCCCCGCCGACCGCGGCAGCGCCACCGCGACAATCTGCCCGGGGCCCACCCCGGCCGCGTCCAGCCTGCCCGCCAGCTCATCGGCGGCCCAGCCGAGCTGCGCGTAGCTCAGCTCTTCCGGTCCCGCGGTGACCGCGACCGCCTCAGGCGTGGCTGCCGCCTGCGCCTCGAATAGCTCGGCGAGGCCAGCCCGGCGGGCCGGGACGGACTCAGAAGCCACGGCCTCGCCCAGAACATGCCGCCGGCCAACGGTGCCAGCAGGCCGCGCGCATTTCGGCGCCCCGGCAGCTGGCATTGTCAAACAGAATCTGGCCGAATTTCATTTGTTCGGTCTGGTAGCGGCGGAACCTTACTTTTTCCAGAATTAAGATCCGGGGTTCCTGCATGGCCACGAGTGCTACCTCGTAGTATTCGTCAGCCTGCGCGCTCATCTGTCGCTCTTCGGGCGCATATATGTCCAGTTTGTTTCAATGAAATTAAAGGCAGGCTGCACGGGTATCCTCACCGAACACGGATTAGTCATACGACTCCATTCCGTTAAGGCAGGCGCGCTCTCCCAGCGGCAGCGCCTGCCTGCTTTGCCCGATAAGGACAGCGTACTCCGTGGCCACCGAAACCCAGTCACCCCCATGCGACCTGGGCATACTCGCGGATCAGGCCGGCAGCCGCCAGATACGCAGGATGTTGCCGGGGAGGCGGACGGAGAACCGTCCCGGGGGAGAGGCCCGCGCGAGAATCTTCCGCATGTCCCTCTCGTAGTCCTCACGGCGGTCGCCGAACAGGTGCGGCGCGGTCGAAGAGGTGGAGAATACGCTGGCCACGACATCGTCGGCGGTCCGCTCGGCGATCCGCTGACCGGGCACGGGCACCGTCTGGGCAGGCAGGAACCCAGCCTGCTGGAACACCGCGTCCTCGCCGCTGGGCGAGGTGTTGCGGATGCCGCGTCCGGCCCGCCGGTCGCTGCCCAGGTACTGGCGGCGGAGCTGGTCGAGCGCGTCGTCGGGCGGGGGCGGGAACGCAAGCGTGCCCTGGCGGGTCTCCGCCGCCAATTCGCCGGTCCGGTGGCCAGACGCGTCTACCTGCACCACCGCCCCGCCCGGGGTCGAGCATCGCCGCGACGGCTGAGGCCACCCGGGGCCGGTCCATCCAGTGAAACGACTGGGCAAAGGTCACCGCACGGAAGCTGCCCAGCCCGGCCGGCAGATCCTCGGCGCGCATGCATACCCAGACGGCGTTGCCGACACCCTGCCCGGCCGCCGCACGGGACGCACAGGCCAGCATCTCCGCGTCGGGATCGAGGCCGACGACCACGTCGAACAGCCGCGCCAGCCGCAGGGCCACCGTTCCCGGCCCGCAGCCGGCATCGAGCAGCCTTCCCGTCCCATCAAGGGCCAGGCTGCGGCCGAAGACCTCAGCCAGGCCGGGAGCGTAAGGCAACCGGCCCTGCTCGTAGTATCCAGCGGCCCCGGCGAAAAGGGACTCATCCCAGCTCCAGGTCTCCCAGCCACCAGCTGCCGCGTTCACGCCGTGAATATAGCGCGCCCGCCAGAGACCCCTCCATTCAGATACGGCCGGCCCCGCTGCCCATCGGGCATGTGCGGCCAGTCCGGGCGGATCCCGCTTACGGGCTGCCTCCCATCCGGTCGATCAGCATTCCGCGGGAGATGCCGTGCTGGTCGCCGAATTCCTCGAGCTGCCTGAGATCGATCTGCTCGGGCAGGACCCGCAACGCCTCGTCAGCCGCCTGCTGGAAGCCCAGCTGGCGCAGAAGGTCGGCCACCATCGTCCTGCTGTACCCCATGGGTATCACCCAAGCCCTGTCGTTGACTTGACGCCGCGGCGCAGTGGCGCCGACTGGGCGGCAGCCCATAAGCGATTACCCGCCCAGATTGCCCGCACCTGCAGCCTAGCTCGCCACCGCCGGACCGTCCGCGATCCGCGATCCGCGGAACGTGCCTCGCGGCTTACGGCGGTTCATTACTCTCTTTCGCCAGGAGATAGGACGGCTGCCAGGGATACAGGAGGCACATGGCGACGGCGGCGCGTGACCGGCTGGGGAGGACGCTGCACGGCGAAGCGCAGACCGCGTTCAGCGTCGAACTGACGGCCGGGACTGATGACGCTTACATGCGCGGCGTGGGATTGCTGGTGATGGCCGGTTAAGCCAGCTATAGCTGCGGCGGATGGCCGTCCCGCGGTTGCTCGCCGGATGGCCGCACCACGGCCGGCGGAATGGGTGGGATGGGGAGAATGGCCTGGGCGGGGGGGCCGGCGGGGTGCGGGTGGGGTGGGTCAGGGGATTGGCAGCGCTGGTCGCAGGCCCGGGCGAGTTCGTGGTAGTTCGCGGGCCCGATCAGGGCGGTCAGTTCGGCGGCGTATGTCTGGTAGAGCGGCCGGGCGGCGGTGTGGGCTTGGGTGTTGCTGGTGCACCACCAGTTCATGCTGGCGCCGCCGGGGCCCCAGGCCGCGCGGTCGTATTCGCCGATCGTCATGATAAAGGTGTCCGTGTCCGGTGCCCTGGCGTAGCTGAGCCGCAACGGGATCTGCCAGCACACGTCGGGCTTGGTTTCCAGCGGTTGCCTGCCTTCCCGCAGCGCAAGGGCGTGCAGGGCGCATCCCGGCCCGGCCGGGAAGCCGTCCCTGTTTAAGAAGATGCAGGCGCCATCGACGATTCTGGTCTGGCCGTGGCCGCCATCATCATCATCGTCGACGACGGTGATGCCTTCCGCCCGCCCGGTCTGGCGGAACTGCCACAGATCGGCGGGGAGCCGCTGCGCGCACGCTTCCACCCGTTGCTGGTCCTCGCTGCCTGACCAGTGGGCACCGACCGTGCAGCACCCCTGATGCTGCCGGCGGGTGCCCGGGCAGCCGTTGCCGTAGATGCAATTCCAGCGCGAGGTGAGCCAGGTCAGATCACAGCGGTAGACGCGCGCGGATCCGGCCTGATCCGGGATATCCAGCCATTCCCTGGGGAATACCGGATCCACTTCCGGCATGGCCCGCTCCTTCCTGATCAGACTGCCGGCCGGTGGTCACGAGCTCGTGAGGATGACGAGTTGCTGGGTTGCCCGGGTCATCGCGACGTAGCGGTCGACTGCTCCCTCGATGCCCTTGCCGAACGTCTCTGGGTCGATGAGGACGACCAGGTCGAACTCGAGCCCCTTGGCCAGCTCCGGGGTCAGCGACCGGACGCGGGGCGCCGCCCGGAACGTGGGATCGCCGATGACGCAGGCGATCCCGTCGGCATGTGCGGCGAGCCAGGTGCCGAGGATCGAGCCCAGATCTGACACGGATCCGTGGACGACGGGGACGCCGCTGCCGCGGATGGAGGCCGGCACGTTGGCGTCCGGGAGCACGGCCCGGATGACCGGCTCGGCTTCCGCCATGACCTCTTCCGGCGTGCGGTAGTTGATGCTCAGGGTAGCCAGGCTGATCCGGTCGAGCCCGATCCGCTCGAGCCGTTCCTGCCACGATTCGGTGAACCCGTGCCTGGCCTGGGCGCGGTCCCCGACGATGGTGAAGCTCCTGGAGGGGCAGCGCAGCAGCAGCATCTGCCACTCCGCGTCGGTCAGTTCCTGAGCCTCGTCCACGACGATGTGCGCGAACGGTCCAGCCAGCAGGTCCGGGTCGGCGGCGGGCAGCGCGGTCTCGTCGACCAGGGCGTCGTGGAAGTCCTCGCCGCGCAGCATCGTCACCAGGCCGGTGCCGTATTCGTCGTCGGCGACCTCGATCAGGTTGTCGACAACCCGGGCCATCTGCTCACGCTGGGCGGCGATCGCGGCGGTGTGCTGGCGCTTGCGCCGTGCCGCCTCCGGGTCGCCGAGCCACTGGCGTGCCGCGTCCAGCAGCGGCAGGTCGGACACCGTCCAGGCCTGGGCGTCCCCGCGCTGCAGCTTCCTGACCTCGTCGGGGCTGAGCCAGGGAGCGCACATGCGCAGGTAGGCGGGTACCGACCACAGGTCTGCGACGAGGTCAGCGGGTTCGATCAGCGGCCACGCGCGGTTAAGCGCCGCGCGCAGATCCCTGTTCTGCTGCAGTGACTTGCGGAGCAGGTCGGCGGGGACGTCGCCGCCGCGGGAGTCGATCAGGATCGTGAGCAGCTCCGCCCAGATCTGGTCGCGCGCCTCGTTGTGCGGGGTACCGGGTCCTGGTGCCTCGCACGCCTCGGCCCAATCGGCGGCGCTGAGCCGGATGCCGGACCAGGGGGTGTCGACCGTCATCCCCTCGGTGGGCGGATTCTCGTAGAACCTGACAGCCGTCTCGATCGCCTTCACCAGGTCGGCGGACGACTTCAGGCGGGCCACGTCCGGGTCGGTCTCGGTCGCTGCCGCGGCTCCCCCGGGGACGAGGTCGCGGAGCGTGCAGATCTGCACGCCCTCCTCACCAAGACTGGGCAGAACGTCGGAGACGTAGGCCAGATAGGGCTGGTGCGGGCCGACGAACATCACGCCGCCCCGGCGGTGACCGAGGCGAGGGTCGGAGTAGAGGAGGTAGGCGGAACGGTGCAGAGCGACGACGGTCTTCCCCGTACCCGGACCGCCGTCGACGACCAGGGCGCCGCGGGATCCCGCGCGGATGATGGCGTCCTGGTCGGCCGCGATGGTGCTGAGCACGTCCCGCATCCGGGGTGACCGGCTGGTGCCCAGGCTGGCGATGAAGGCGGACTGGTCGTCGAGCGCGGCGTGCCCTTCCAGCCCGTCCGGGGTGAACACCTCGTCCCAGTAGTCGCTGACCCGGCCGCGGGTCCAGCGGTACCTGCGGCGGCTCGCCAGGCCCATCGGGTTGGCGTGGGTCGCCCCGAAGAACGGCTCAGCCGCGGGGGAACGCCAGTCGAGCAGCAGCCGGCGGCCCGTGCTGTCGGTGAGGCCGAGCCGTCCGACGTACACGGGCCCGGGATCGTCCGCGCCGACCATGCGTCCCAGGCACAGGTCCAGACCGAAGCGGCGCAGGACTCGCAGGCGAGCGGTCAGCCGGTGGACCTCCATGTCCCGGTCCATCGCCTCCTGGCCGATGCCGCCGGGTGCCTTGCGCTCGGCATCGAGACGGCCGGACAGGTCGGCGATCGACTGCCCGAGGCTCTCCGCGATGGCCACGAAGTGCTCATCGTCGGCGGCGATCAGCGCCGGGCCGGCCTTGGCGGCGAGCCGGTCGGGAAGGTCAAACGCGCTGGTGGTCAGCGAGGTCACGGCATCAGCTCCGGTAGGTTCTCGTCGTTGGTTCTGGCTCGGTGATCCCGCGTGGTTCACGCGGACACCAGCGGCCTTCCCCGGCTGACCACGTCGAGCAGCAGCGTCGCGGCCACCACCGCCCCGTCGGTGCGGATCGGGCCGGCCACGGCTGTTGCCCATATGTCGACAGCAGCACAAGCAATTCGCGACTCCCATGTCCGTAGGTTCTGGCTCCGGCCTGCGATTATGCGGCACGACCGGGGCCTTGCCGCAAGCCCCCCAGTGCGCTATAAGTTAAGAGTGGAGGGGTGGGTACCCCTCCCTTTCTTTTTACCGTCCGCTGTGGACGGGCAACCTCCTCCGCGAAGCGGCAGCGCGCTGACTGTAGGTTGGCCGGGTGGATGATGAGCTCACTGCGCTGGCTCGTGCCGCCCGGCTGGGTGAGCCTGGCGCGCTTGAGGCGTTCATCGAAGCCAGTTATGGGCAGGTGCAGCGGTTTTGCGCGGCGGTGGTTGACGCTGGGGTAGCCGATGACCTGGCTCAGGAGACGTACGTGCGGTGTGTGCGGGCGCTGGGGCGGTTCCGGGGGGAGGCCTCGGCGCGGACCTGGGTCCTGGCGATCGCTCGCCGGGTGTGCGCGGATGAGTTGCGTTCGCGGGCCCGGCGCCGCAGCGGGAGTGCTGTGCTGGCGGCCGTGGGGCGCGAGCCGGTGGTGCCTGATGCCGCCGAAGACGTCGCCGTTGCTGACCTGCTGGCGCGGCTGGACCCCGACCGGCGGGCGGCGTTCGTGCTGACCCAGATGCTGCGGATGTCCTATCAGGAGGCATCTGTGGTGTGTGGCTGCCCGGTGGGCACCATCCGGTCGCGGGTGGCGCGGGCGCGCGATGACCTGATCGCGATGCTTGCCGGGCCTGAGGCTCGTCTCCGCGGCCGGCGGGTGGCCAGGAACTGAACGGCGCGCTGGCGCGACTATCTGGGCATGGACTGTGCGACTGCCCGCGAGGCTATCTCCGCGATGGCCGATGGCGAGGATGCCGGCGTTGACAGCGGCGATGTTGACCAGCACGTGGCGCGGTGTGCTGGCTGCCAGGCGTGGCGGGATGCCGCGCATGAGGTGACGAGGCGGGCGCGGCTGGGGGCCGTGCAGCCGGTCCGGCTGCGGGCCCGTGAGGTTGCCGCGGCGGCACGGGCCGGCGCCAGGGCGCCGCGGCGGGCCAGGCTGGTCACGTCGGCCCGGGTGGGCCTGGTGGCCATCGCGGTGGGCCAGTTTGCGGTGGCGGTTCCGTGCCTGCTGTTCGGGCATGACCATTCCGCTCCTGAGCACGTCGCGCATGAGATGGGGTCCTTTGACGCGGCGCTGGCGGCGGGATTTCTGGTGGCGGCGTGGCGGCCGGGACGTGCGCTGGGGATGCGTGCGGTGGCCGGGGTGGCCGCAGCACTGCTGGTGGTGACCGCGGTGGTTGACCTGGCCGGCGGGCGGACCAGCGTGGCTGACGAGGCGCCGCACCTGCTGGCGGTGGCCGGGTGGCTGGTGATCCTCTACCTGGCATCGGTAACCCCGCCCACGGGCGGGAAGGCCGGGCCGGTGCTGGCCGCCTGGTTGCGGGCACGGCTGGTGGGGCCGTTGCGGCGCAGTGCGGGGTTCCCGGCGGCAGCGCCCGAAGGCCTGGCGGTGGGCGGGGTGGCCGCTGCGCTGGGGGACGGGCCGCGGGGCGCTGTGACCCGCGCGGCAGAGGCCGGGGCGTGCGGGTGCGTGGCCACGCACTGCAGCTGCCCCGGCTGTATGGCACCGGGGCGGGCAGCCGCCGGCTGAGTGCGGTGGTCGCAGCGCAGCGCAGCAGGGAGGAGTTCTGGGATGCTGACTGTTTCACCTGGTGGCCCGGCGGTACCGGCCGGCCTGTGGGAGTTTGAGCTGTCCGTCGGGGGGATGACCTGCGCGGCGTGCGCAGCCCGCGTCGAGACCAGGCTGAACAAGATCGACGGTGTTACCGCCACGGTGAACCTTGCGACGGAGCGGGCGCGGGTCGTGGCGCGGGCTGGCCTGCCCGCGCAGGTGTTCATCGACGCGATCGAGAACGCTGGCTATGCCGCCGGGCTGGCCCAGCCGGTGTCAGGCGGCCGGAGCGCGGACGACGTCCGGGTGGCCTGGCTGGGGCGCAGGCTGATCGTGGCGCTGGTGTTCTTTGTCCCGCTGTCGGATGTGTCGGTGCTGCTGTCGCTGTTTCCCGCCTACCGGTTTGCCGGATGGCAGTGGGTGCTGGTGGCGCTGGCCGCGCCGGTGGCGGTGTGGGCAGCCTGGCCGTTCCACAGCGCTGCGGTGCGGTACGCCCGGCACGGCACGCTCACGATGGACACGCTGGTGTCATTGGGCATCGTGGCCGCGTGCGGCTGGTCGCTGTATGCGATGTTCGCTCTGGACCGCGGGCAGGTGCGGGTCAGCGCCATGTATGTGCTGCTGCACGCCTCCGGCGGCGGGATCTACCTGGAAGTCGCGGCGTCGGTGACCACGTTCTTGCTGGCGGGCCGCTGGTATGAGGCCAGGGCGCGGCGCTCGGCGGGCGAGGCGATGCGTGCGCTGGCCGCCGCGGCGCCGCAGGAGGTGTGCGTGCTGTCGGGGGATGGCGGCGAGCAGCGGGTCCCTGTCGCCCAGCTGCGGGCCGGGCAGCGGTTCGTGACCCGCCCCGGGGAGCGGATCGCCGCTGACGGGGTGGTGGAGTTCGGCCAGTCGGCGGTGGACCGGTCCATGATGACCGGGGAACCCGTGCCGGTGGAGGCGGCCGAGGGTGACCCGGTGACCGCGGGCACGGTCGTGGTGACCGGGCGGCTGGTCGTGCGCGCGGTCAAGATCGGCGCCGACACCCAGCTCGCGCACCTGGTCGCCCTGGTCGAGCAGGCGCAGGCGCAGAAGGCGGGCATCCAGCGGCTGGCGGACCGTATCTGCGGGGTGTTCGTGCCCGCGGTCCTGGCCGCCGCGGCGGCGACACTGGCTGGCTGGCTGCTGGCGGGCAGCGCGGCCGGGCCTGCGGTCAGCGCGGCGCTGGCGGTGCTGATCATCGCCTGCCCGTGCGCGCTGGGGCTGGCGACCCCGGCGGCGCTGATGGTGGCCTCGGGGCGCGGCGCGCAGGCGGGAATCTTCATCAAGCGGTTCCAGGCGCTGGAGTCCTCCCGGGCGGTGGACACCGTGGTGCTGGACAAGACAGGAACGGTCACTACCGGGGTGATGACGGTCACCGCCGTGCAGCCCGCCGCGGGACTGCCTCGGGAGCTCCTGCTGCGCTTGGCCGGGGCGGTCGAAGAGGCCTGCGGGCACCCGGTCGCGGCGGCGGTCGCGGCCTTCGCCCAGGCCGAGACCGGGCCGTTGCCGCAGGCGGCCCGGTTCGCAGCGCTGCCGGGCCTGGGCGCGCGCGGGACTGTGGACGGGCGTGAGATCACCGTTGGCCGGGAGTGCCTGTTCCGCCAGGCCGGCGCATCCATCCCCGACGTCGTGGCTGGTCAGTGCCGCCGGTGGGAGCAGGCGGGCGCTACCACGGTCCTGGTGGGCTGGGACGGCCAGGTCTGCGGGGTGTTTGCCGTGGCCGACACGATCAAGCCGTCGGCCGCCGCCACGGTGGCCTGGCTGCACCGCCTTGGCCTGCGCACGGTGCTGCTTACTGGCGACAGCCAGGCCACGGCCGGGGCGGTGGCCGCGCAGACCGGGATCGGGGAGGTGATCGCCGGAACCCTGCCCGAGGGGAAGGTCAGCGTCATCAAGGCCCTGCAGGCGCAGGGACGGGTGGTGGCCATGGCCGGGGATGGGATCAACGATGGGCCCGCGCTGGCGGCCGCCGATCTGGGGCTGGCGCTCGGCTCGGGGACCGATGTGGCGATCAGCGCCGCTGACCTGATTCTGCTCACCGACGACCTGGCAGCCATCCCGGCGGCGATCACGCTGGCCCGCGGCACCTTCACGACGATCCGCCGCAACCTCGCCTGGGCGTTCTGCTACAACCTGGCCGCGCTCCCGCTGGCCGCCGCCGGGTTCCTCAACCCGCTGATCGCCGGGGCAGCCATGGCCGCCTCGTCAGCGTTTGTGGTCGCCAACAGCGCGCGCCTGCGCAGGCTCGACATCCCGGCTGCTCCTGGCCCGGGGCGGCCTGGGCCAGCCCGCGGTGGTCTCAGCTTGATGAGCCGAACTGGACAGGCACGGTCATGACCTGCGTGGCCCGCCAGGTGGCAGGGCCGGCCCCGAGCTGCCAGACGGCCAGCCTGGTGCCGTGGACGGCCAGCGCGGTGTACCCGTTCGCGGTCCCTGGCGCGAGGGCCGCGGTGCCCGCGGGCAAGGCAGGCAGCGACCGCCACCTTGCCCCAGGGCCGGTGATGACCTGCCCCTGGTTCCCGGTGAGCACTATCGCCGCGGCGGCTGCGGGGCCGAACGAAGCCGAGGCCAGCCTGGCGCCACCGAGCCTGACCGGGGGTGACAGGGCCCACCGGGCGCCGCCGTCGGCAGACCAGGCCGCGAGCAGTGTGGCGGCCGGCCCGCTGCCCGCTTGGAGCAGCGCGGCCGGGCCGGCCGCGGTGCGGGTCAGCCTGAGCACCGTGATGGGCTGGCGGGCCAGCGTGCCTGGCAGGGCAGGCCCGGCGGCCTGCCAGGTCCCGCGCCGGGCGGCGAAGATACCCACGGCTCCGGGCCGGTGGCAGGTGCCGGCCAGCAACGGCACCCCCGAGGGGGTGAACGTGGCCGCGGTGAGATTGGCCAGCCCGCACCGCCGTCCGGCCGGGGTGGCGGCGAGCGTGCGCCTGCTGGCCAGGGTGGTCCACCTGGTGTAGCCGGGGGCGGCGAGCTCGGCGGTGCCGCTGGTGAGCAGGGCCAGCAGGTGCCCGGTCCCGGGTGCTGCGGCCAGGGCGTCGGGAGAGCTGGCCAGGGCCGCGCCGAGCGGGCTGAGCGGGGACCAGGCCTGGCCGCCATCGCTGGTTTCGGCGAGCGGTGTGAAGGTGAGGAACTGGCTGGGCCGGATGGCGGTGATCAGTGACTGGCCGCCGGTGCCGGCGGCGACCAGGCCACCGTTGTCGGCTACCCCGGGCGGGGTGACCAGCTTCCAGCGGCTGCTGCCGGCCGGGCGCTCGAATAGCTGCCAGAAGTTGTTGTGGGAGGCGGCCGAGCCGCCCATCACCGCGATGGCCCAGGTACCCGTGGCCGTGGTCAGCGAGGTGGCCAGGAACGGCGTCCCGCCTGGCGGGGCCTCGGCCGCCGGGCCGGGTGCGGTGGGGGTGGTGGTGCTGCCGCAGCCCGCGGCCAGCACGGTGGCCGCCAAGGCCAGCGCGGCGGCGGCGCGGGCGCTCACCGGTGCCTCAGCAGTTGCTGAGCGGCGCCGGTCAGCTCGGCGGCGAACGACGCCTTGGTGGCCTGGGTGCCCGGCCCGGTAGCGAAGTCCAGTTCCTGGCGCATGTGGCCGGCCTGGTCGATGACGAAGGCGTAGTCCCCATGGCCGATCATCGACCCGGCCGGCAGGATCTCCGGCGGCAGTACGCCGTAATGACCCCAGACCTGCTGGAGCTGGCCGCGGGTGCCGGTCAGGTACAGCCAGTTGCGCACCCCCGCCAGGCCCTCCTGGCGGTCGAACGCCTGGATATAGCTCACCTGGGTGTACAGCGGGTTGTAGTTGACGGCGACCAGCTCCACGCGCCTGGCGTCCGCGGCCAGCAGCTGGCCGGCCTGGCGGAACTCCTGCGCGATCAGCGGGCAGTCCACCGAGCACGTATCATCCAGGAACGTCAGCAGCACCACCTTGCCCCGCAGCGCCGCCAGCGGCACCTGCTGGCCGTACTGGTCGGTGAGACTGAACGGCGGAGCCGGGTAGTTGACCAGCGCACTGGAGCCGTTGATGGCCTGCGCCAGGATCGTGTCGGCGACCGGGCTGGCCTGCGCGGCCGCCATCGGCGCCGCACCCAGGATGATCAGCCCGACGGCGCCTGCCGAAGCCACCGCCTGGAAATTCCCCGCCGCCATCGCCACCGACTGCCGCAGCGCCGCCGGCCGCAGGTGCTCCCGCCACCCCGGGCCAGGCACGGCGGCTGGCTCCGTGACCGGGGCGGGAACCCGGGCCAGGGCCAGGTAACCAGCGGCGGCCAGCAGCACGTACGGGATCATGCTGTTGGGGTCGGTGCCCAGCCCGCCAAAGAAACCGAAGTCCTCGATCAGCACCCAGTCCGCCAGGCACACCACCGTGAAGACGATCACCGCCGGGCCAGCCAGCCGCCGGTGCCCGCTCACGAACACCGCGCCGGTCACCGCGAGCACAGCCACGACGAACAGGTTGACCGCGAACCCGTGCGCCTCGTCAAACCCGGTGAAGGCAGTAACCCAGGTGGACAGGACATGCGGCTGGGGGGTTGGTGCCATCGACTGGGTCATGCCGGCCAGGGTGCCCGGCTGACCGCGCACGGTCCCCTGCCAAAACCCCCGGCCCGGCCAGGCCTGCAGCACCGCCATGCCGGCCAGGAACAACCCCAGCCCGGCAAGCATCAGCCGGCCCAGCCACGGCGTGTGCCAGGCCCGCTCGGGCAGCACGATCAACGCGCCCGCCACACAGTAGATCGCCGCCGCACCCGGCGCGCCGAACAGCCACGTCAGGCCGGGAGCGAAGATCCCGCCGAACGACTCGCCGAACACCCACACCACCAGGCCCCAGCCCACGCTGGCCAGCCCGGCCAGCCGGGACCAGGTGCCACGCGCCGCGACCAGCATCCAGATGCCGATACCGACCTGGATCCACACCGCTGAGGCACCGGCCTGCATCGGGTGATACGACCAGGTGGTGCCGCCAAGGTTCACCACGTGCTGCACCCACGCCGGGGAACTGGCCGCGGTCGGCTCGATGACCTGCGACGGAAGCCCGACCGCCATCTGCGGCTGAGCCTGCAAGATCCCGTCGAAGATCCACAGCAGGCCAAAGCCGATCCGCAGCACCTGCCGCCAGCCAGGCTCAGCCGCGGCCCGCGCCGGCGCGCCCGGCGCCTGCACCGCCGCGCCCTCCCGCGCCACCACCGGCCGCCGCGCCCAGGCGCCCACCCAGACCAGCCCCAGCACCCCGAAGATCAGTGCCGCGATCAGCCCCTGATGCAGCAGCACCGCCTTGAACGCCGCGACCACGACCGGGTTATTGACATCCACCCCGGAGTTCATCCCAGGCAACGCACCGGCCGCCTTCCACCCTCAGCCCGCTCAGCTACCCACCCGGGGCAGTCCGCCCACCAGGAGGCCAGCACCTGGCTGCGCAGGAGCGCGCACAGCCACGCCAGATCCAGCATTCGCCGCCGCATACCTGACTAGTCGTCCGCACAGCCCGCGAAGTTCCCGGCATCTGCCGGATATGGCCCGCCACCATGGCTGCACATCTCACGCGCAGGCAGGAACCCGGCGTGGGCGGTCAAGACGGGGGCAGATGCAAGGGCCCCATCGGCCAGCTAGACAGAAGCCGTAGCGTGATGCTTGGCGGTGACCCAGTCGCGCACCTTGCCCGCTGCGCTGGACAGATCGTCCAGACCGGCGAGCATGGCCTCGTGATCAGCCCATGCCCGGGTGAACACCTCTGGGTAGGTAGCAGCCAGCCGGGCCTCGGCGGCCTGCAAATCTCCCAGCAGGGAAGCCAGCGCCCCCTGCTCATCACGGCTGAGGTCACACATAGCTACAACGTAATCGCGGCCCAGCCTCCCGTCCAGGTCAGACTTGCCTGACCACGCTGGCCTGCGGCAGGCACACCAGGCCGCGCGCCAGCGCGGGCCGGAAGTTCAGGGCCATTCGTTGGCCGTCATCGGCGGGGTCTGCGTTGTGGTAGGCCGGTGGCAGGGATGCCGGGACGGGGTGCCGGGCATCCCTGCCACCGGGTGCTGCCCGGCATGCCGGGTCACTCCGGCTGGGTGCCGGGCTGGACCGCGTAGCCAGGGCCGGGTGGTCCCAAGGCCGCGCGGCTGGTCATTTTGGAGGCCTGGGCCAGGTGGCGGCTTCGGCCACGGTCCGGAATGTCAGGCCGGTGGTCATGGCGGTGCTGGGTGGGTGTGACCGTTGGGTGGTGGGTCGCGGCGGACGGGCAGTGCGAAGTAGTCGGTGACGAGCGTTTCCGGGTCGGGAACGCCGCCTTGTTGCATGCGGGCTCGCCGAGACACTGCCCGGCGGGACGGCCCGGCTGCCCGCAGCAGGGTGCGGTCAGGACTTCATCGATCAGCGCCCTGGCCCGGGGAGCACGGCTGGCAGC
>DASXMU010000273.1:0-9100 GCA_036495485.1 Streptosporangiaceae bacterium | reverse complement strand
GATAGGCGTCCGGCCGCTGATCTTCGACTGCTGGGCGCTGTGCACCGGCCGCAAGTCGCTGGCTGCCGTGATGGCGGACTGGCCAGCCACGCGGGAGCTGGCCCAGGCGATCGCCGCGCGGGCGGCCGAAGCTTTCGCGGGCCGGACTGGTGCGCCCACGCAGGTGGCGGAGCCGGCCGGGATCCCCGAGGGGGTGGGCGAGACCGGGCTGGCCGTCGCGGCCATCAGGGCGGCGGAGACGGCCAGGCCGGACAGGTTGTTCGACGACCCACTGGCCGGGACCTTTGTCGCCGCTTCGGGGTGGACGCCCCGGCGGGTGCAGCCAGGGGACCGGCGGGCGACGGTGCTGCGGTTCTGGATAGTGGCCCGGACCGTCTTCCTTGATGAACTGCTCGCCTCCGCATGCCAGGACGGCTGCCGTCAGGTGGTGCTGCTCGGCGCCGGATTCGACGCCAGGGCGTTCCGGCTGTCATGGCCGCCCGGGGTCCGGTTCTTCGAGCTGGACAGCGCCGACGTCCTTGACAGCAAGGCGCAGGTGCTCACCGAGCAGGCGGCGCGCGCGGGCTGCGAGCGGGTTCCGGTGGTCTGCGACCTGCGTGCGGACTGGCCCGGGGCGCTGCTCGCGGCGGCCTTCGAGCCGGATCGGCCGGCCGCCTGGATCGCCGAGGGCCTGCTGGTTTACCTGACCCAGTCCGAGTGCGACGCACTGCTGGCGGACGTGACCGGGCTGTCGGCACCCGGCAGCCGGTTCGGCCTGACCATGACCGGCCGGCCTCCGTCCGGGGACGATGGGCAGCGCCGGGTTACCCGGATGATGAGTCTGTGGCGTTCGGCGGCGCCAGAGGATCCGGTCGGCTGGCTGGCCGGCCATGGCTGGGCGGCGCAGCTCGCCAGCGCGCGGGAGTTGCTCACCTCGCACGGCCGCCAGATCCCGGGCTGGCCCGGTGGGACGGAGCCTGGCCCGGCTTCAGCCCGGCGGTCGCGTGGTCTGCTGATCGACGCAACCCTGGGCGGGGCATCCTAGAGTCTTGCTAATCGCCGGACTGGGAAGCGGCCACGACATGGGCGGAGTTTTGCATAGATGAAACATCGATGCGCCGCAGGGTGGCCCGGGTGGGCACCGTCGACCTCGGCACGTGGGCGGGGTGGGCCTATTCCGCTGACCCAGATGCGAGGTAGCCGGAGCGCGCCGGCGGCACTCGAAGCGCTGCACCGCGGCGTGCCGCCCCTCCCCGGCTATGCTGAACGACGTCGTGAGCAACCTGCGCCAGACGGCCCAGAGCCACTGGCGCCGACGCTGTGGCCGCCACCGGCGACCTGATCGCGTTCGCGCGGCGCCGGCGGCTCCGCAGCACCCGATGACGCCGCGGCCGTGCGGCGGCTGACCCGGCTCGCGGCGCACCCGGCCACCGATCCGCCTAAGTGAGGTATCCCCAGTGCTCAGCATGCAGGAGGCCCTGCTCGCCCTGACCCGGTACTGGACTGAGCGGGGCTGCGGCCTCAGCCAGCCGATGAACACCGAGGTCGGGGCCGGCACCATGAACCCGGCCACCTTCCTGCGGGTACTCGGGCCCGAGCCGTGGCGGGTGGCCTACGTTGAGCCGAGCGTCCGGCCGGACGACGCACGCTACGGCGAGAACCCGAACCGGATCCAGACCCACACCCAGTTCCAGGTGATCCTCAAGCCGGAGCCGGGCGACGCGCAGGAACTCTACCTGGGCAGTCTCGCCGCACTCGGCATCGACGTGGACGCGCACGACGTCCGGTTCGTGGAGGACAACTGGGCCTCGCCGGCCCTGGGCGCCTGGGGCCTGGGCTGGGAGGTGTGGCTGGACGGGCTGGAGATCACCCAGTTCACGTACTTCCAGCAGGCCGGGGGGATCGCGCTCACCCCGGTGTCGGTGGAGATCACCTACGGCATGGAGCGCATCCTGATGGCGCTGCAGCAGGTCTCCCACTTCAAGGGCATCGCCTACACGCCGGACGGAATCAGCTACGGCGAGATATTCGGCCAGGCCGAATACGAGATGAGCCGTTACTACCTCGACGAGGCCGACATCTCCGCCAACCGCACCTTGCTCGATGTGTACGAGAACGAGGCCGGCCGCATGCTCGCCGCACGGCTGCCGATCCCCGCGTACTCCTACGTGCTGAAGTGCTCGCACACGTTCAACGTGCTCGATGCCCGCGGCGCGGTGAGCCCGACCGACCGCGCCCGGGTGTTCGCGCGCATCCGGCAGCTCGCCGGTGGCGTCACGCGGCTGTGGCTGGAGCGGCGCGAGGAGCTCGGGTACCCGCTGGGGATCAGCGCGGAGCGGCCGGCCGCGGTCGCCGTCCCGCAGCGGGCTGGCCCTGCCGGGCCGGCCACGCTGCTCCTGGAGATCGGCGTCGAGGAACTGCCCGCGGCCGAGGTCAGCTCCGGCGCCGCCGCGCTGCGCAACCTGCTCAGCGAGCGGCTCGCCGCCGCCAGGCTCGGGCACGGCGAGGTGACCGCGTTCGGCACGCCACGCCGCCTGGTCGCGGTCGTTCCCGATGTCGCGCCCCGCCAGCAGGACCGTGATGTGCAGGTGCGCGGGCCACGGGTGCAGGCCGCATACGGCCCGGACGGCGCGCCCACCAGGGCCGCACTCGGCTTCGCCGGCGCGCAGCACGTGCCAGTGACCGAGCTGGGCCGGGTGGAGGTGGGCGGCGTGGAGTACGTCGCGGTGTCCCGCCGGGAGACGGGCCGCCCCGCCGTGGAGATCCTGGCCGAACTGCTGCCCGGCGTCGTGTCGGGCCTGCCAGCCGACAGCAACATGCGGTGGGACGCGCCCGGCCTGACCTACGTCCGCCCGATCCGCTGGCTGCTCGCGCTGCTCGGTGACACCGTGCTGCCGTTCGCCGTCTCGTCGCTGGCCAGCGACCGGGTCACCCAGGTCCGCCACGGCGCGCGCAACACCGAGCTGGATGTCCTCCGGGCGGACGGGTATGCGGAGTTCCTGCGCGGCCACGGGGTGGTCGCCCATCCGGCCGACCGCAGGCAGCTGGTGATGGAGCAGGCGAGCGAGCTGGCGGCCGGTGTGGACGGCGAGATCCCGTTCGCCGCCGAGGCCAGCCTGCTGGATGAGATCACCAACCTGGTGGAGCAGCCGAACGCGATCCTCGGCCACTACGAGGAGCGGTATCTCGAGCTGCCGCACGAAGTGCTCGCGACGGTGATGCGCAAGCATCAGCGTTACCTGCCGGTACGCCGGGCCGACGGCTCGCTGTCGCCACACTTCGCCGCCGTCGCCGACGGGCCCTGCTCGGCGGACGTGGTACGGGCCGGCAACGAGGCGGTGCTCCGCGCCCGGTTCGAGGACGCCAGCTTCTTCTGGCGCGCTGACCTGGCCACCGCCCCCGCGGAGTTCCACGCCGAGCTCGGCAAGCTCACGTTCGAGGAACGGCTGGGCACGGTGCTCGACCGCGCCCGGCGGATCGCCGCCCTGGCCGGCGATCTCGCCGATGTGGTGGGCCTGCGGCAACCGGACCGGGCCGCCCTGGACCGCGCCGCCCCCATCGCGAAGTTCGACCTGGCCACCAAGCTGGTCACCGAGCTGCCGAGCCTGGCCGGCCTGATGGCCCGCACCTACGCGCTTCGCGCGGGCGAGCCGGCGCCGGCGGCCGAAGCCCTGTATGAGATGGAGCTGCCCCGGCACGCCGACGACGACCTCCCGGCAACGTTGCCGGGTGCGCTGCTGTCGGCCGCCGACCGGCTGGACCTGCTGGCCGGGCTGTTCGCCGTCGGTGCGGAGCCGACCGGGAGCTCGGATCCGTTCGGCCTGCGCCGCGCCGCGCTCGGCTTGGTGAACGTGCTGCGGGCGCAGCTCGCGCTGACCGCGATCACGGTCAGCCACGGGCTCGAGCTGGCCGCGAGGCACCAGCCAGTGCCGGTACCCGGCGAGGTCACCGCGGCCGCGGCCGGCTTCGTCGCCCGCAGGTATGAGCGCCAGTTGCTCGACGCCGGGCACCGGCACGCCTTCGTCCAGGCGGTGCTGCCCGTCGCGGACGCCCCGGCCGTCGCCGAGGAAACGCTGGCAGAGCTGGCCAAGCGCGCCGATGGGGAAGAGTTCGCCAGCCTCGTCCAGGCCATCGGCCGGGTATGCCGCATCGTGCCGCCAGGGACGCCGGGCGAGTACGACACGTCCCTGCTGCGCGAGCCCGCCGAGGTCGTGCTGCACGAGGCGGTCACGGAGATGCGGGCCGGGCTCGGCACGGCGCAGCCCTCGCTAGCCTCGTTCGTGACCGCCGCGGCCCCGCTGGTGGCGCCCATAGACACCTTCTTCGACCAGGTCCTGGTGATGGCCGAGGATCCTGGCCTGCGGGCCGCCAGGCTGGGGCTGCTCGCCTCGATCGCCGGCCTGGCCGGCCGGGTGCTCGACTGGTCCAGGCTCTGATACCACGGTGCCGGGTGGCTGCCCGGAGCGCCGTCAGCGCTCCGGGTGCTGGCTCATTCCGCTGAGCTGGATGGGATGCAGCCGACGGGGGACAGCCGTCAGCCGGGATCTGGGCGGAACGCGACGCAGTCGAGTTCCACCGCCGCGCCGAGTGCCAGGCCGTTGCAGCCGACCGTGATCCTGGCCGGTGGCTCGCTGCCGAAGACGCTCAGGTAGGCCTCGTTCATCTCACCGAACGTGGCCATGTCGGCGAGGTAGACGTTCACCTTTGCCACATCCGGCAGCTCGCAGCCGCACGCCCGCAGGATGATCTCGGTGTTGCGCAGCGCCTGGATGGTCTGCGGCCCGGTCCCGCCCTCGACCAGCTCCAGCACCCCCGGGGCGGCGCCGAGCATGCCGGAGACGAAGACCTGCTCCCCGGCGATGGTGGCATGGCTGAAGGCAGGCAGCCTGGCTACGTCCGCGACGTTGACTCGGCGAATCTTCACGCCCCCCTTCTTATCGCGTGGCGCCGTCTGCTGTCAGACGCATGGCGTAGCGTGCTGCCGTTACTCCCGGCGACGTGAGGCGAGTGCCGCGCGCCGGGCCCTGGTCCACATCATCGCCGAGACGACCCACCACGCCGGTCACGCCGACATCATCCGCGAGTCCCTCGACGGCGCCAGGACCATGGGGTAGAAGACCCTTCAAAACCCGCTCTGACCGGTCGGGGTACCCTTGTCATCGTGACGTCCGCACGCAAACTGCAGTGGTGGGCCGCCTGACCGGCGGCCTCCCGACGTCATTCCCTGACTACCCGGCCGCCTCGGCGCGGCGGCCGGACCGGGCCTGACAATCCGCGCGGGGCGTGTCCCTACCGCAGGAGGCGCACATGGCCCGCTCTCTTTCCCTCATCGTGCCGAGCGGCAGCCCGACGATCGGCAACCTGTTCGGCGCCATCCAGCACTGGGTCGCCGACCAGCGTGGCGCGGGAACGCTCTACGGCGTCGCCGATCTGCACGCTCTCACCACGCCGCATGATCCGGCGGCCGTCAGGGCGGCGACCAGGGAACAGGTGATGCTGCTGCTCGCGGCGGGCCTCGATCCCAGCCGGTGCATCGTATTCGTGCAGAGCCATGTGCCTGCGCATGCCGAGTTGCTGTGGCTGCTGGAGGCGACCGCGTACGACGGCGAGCTGCGCCGGATGATCCAGTACAAGGAGAAGTCGGCGCGCCACCAGTCGGTGCGCGCGGCGCTGCTCACCTACCCGGTGCTGCAGGCAGCCGATGTGCTGCTCTACGACGTCGCCACCGTGCCGGTCGGAGACGACCAGCGACAGCACATCGAGCTCGCCCGCGACCTGGCGCTGCGGTTCAACAAGACCTACGGCCAGACCTTCACGGTGCCCCAGGCGGTCACGCCAGGTCTCGCCGCGCGGCTGATGGACCTGCAGGATCCGACGGCGAAAATGAGCAAGTCCGCGCCGCCCCAGGCGGCGGGCGTCATCCGGCTGCTCGACCCGCCCGATGTCGTGCGGCGCAAGATCTCACGTGCCGTCACCGACAGCGCGGGCCCGGCGCGGCCCGGTCCCGCATCAGGCCCGGGAGTGACCAACCTGCTCACCATCCTGGCCGCGTGCACCGGCACGGTCCCAGGCCAGGCCGCCAGCACCGTCACGTCCTACCGCGACCTCAAGGAGGCCTGTGCCGAGGCGGTGATCGCGCTGCTCAGCCCGCTCCAGGAACGCTACGCGGCGCTGGCCGCCGACCCGCAGACGGTGACCCGCATCCTGCACGACAGTGCCAACCAGGCCCGGTCCCTGGCCGAGACCACGCTCGCGAAGGCCAAGTCCGCCATCGGCCTGCTGGAGCCATGACGTCCGGTTCGCTGGGCCGTTCGCCATGTCGTGGCTGTGGCAACATCCACACTCCGGGTGAACACCCAGCTGCTGCCCCACTCGGGCCAGCTCGCCATGCCCCTTCCCGTCCCGCTCCCGGATCTCCAGGACCATCTTCACCGCGCGCTCATGCAGCTCCTCGGGGTACTTCCGCTGTGCCGGCATGACTCTGCATCCTCCCAGGAATCAGAGCGTCCAAGATTCCCGGGGCGATCCAGATCATCATCACAGCCACCATCTGACACCAGGAACCCATGAAACGCCGGATGTGTGGAGACGCGCACACCCGGCGCGAAGGGCGGGCCAGGGAAAGGGGCTAGGAAAAAAACCCGGAACCGCGCCCCGGCCCGACCCCACCACATCGGCGTCGACGATTAGCCCACTTCCTCCTGCATGCGCACGACAACATCCTTCAGCGCGTCCCACGGAAAGATCACGCGCGGGTCGTTCTTGCCGTCAGGCAACGGGTAGAGGCCGGAATCGAACAGCACTTCCACGCCACATTCGCGCAGGAACGCAATGTTCCGCCCGAACGCCGGATGGCGGGCCAGGTTCACGTGCGGGTTTGGGCACGCCACAATCGGCAGGCCAGCGCCCAGCGCCTCATTAAGCAGGCCAAGGGCCAGCGTGTCGGAGATAGCCGCCGCCCACTTCCCCACCGTGTTGAACGTACACGGGGCGACGGCAAACGCATCCGCAGGGGGAAGCACGTCAGGATCCTCCGGGCGCTTGTACTCAGACCGCGCGGGATGCCCGGTCAACTCAGCCAGCCGGGCGGCGTCCGCAAACTTGAGTGCCGAGGGAGTAAGGATCACGCACGTATCCCATCCCCGGCCGATTGACCACCTGACAAACTCGGGAAGGTCAGCAGACGGGCGCGCGCCGCACCCAACGACATACAACACCGGCGCTGTCATGCGGCAACGTTCAGCCGCTCCGCCAGGGCACGCATCTCGCCGGATACACGCCCGCCGGACAGCAGGTCACCAAGCAGACCGCGCGCCGCACTGCTATACCGCACCTCAAGGGGCGCGACCCGCTCAGCCTCAAGAAGCGTTTCCCCAGCCCCCGTGCTGTCCCGCTGCATGTGCTGAGCCCTGGCGATATCGATCAGCAGCGTCGACCGACGCTCCAGCAAGACGGCGGGCAACCGTGCGGGGTCGGCCATCTCCGCACGGCGCAGCGCCTCGCGCCCATCGCCGAGTTCGGTAGCCACCTGGACGCCGTGCACAGCGAGGTTGGCGGGACCGAACACCGCGTACAGGTCGGCGTGCTCGCCGCCGGAGACGGCGGTGGCGGCCCTAGCGTGGCCGAGGAACTCCCACGCCTGCGCCCTGTCGCCCGTTCTTGCCGCTGCGACGGCCGCAGTGAGCAGCAGCGCCCCGAACGTGGCGATTTCCTTCGGCGGTGATGTCCTGGCCGGGGGCAAGTCATCGGCTGCTGCGGCGGCTACCGAGACGGCCTCAGCGTGGCGCCCGGCGGCGAGATAGACGTTCGCTATGCGCAGCTTCGCCGCCCCGATTAGCAGGCCGCCTCCGTCCTGGCTGGCTACGCGGAACGCCCGGTCAGCAAGCATCGCAGACATCTCATGCGCCCCGACGCTCTTAAGCAGAGACGACGCCATGTTACAGATATGAACCGCGATACCGGGGTCGACCTGACTCACAGCGGTATCCCGTAGCAGCCCGGCAATCAAGCTGCCCAGCTCCACATACTGGGACGACTGCCGCAGTTCCCATGCCCGCAGCACGTCGCGTTTGAGCGCCGCGCGGTCGCGCTGGGGATAGTCATCTGGGACCGTATGCAGCGTGCCCGCAATCGCGGTGATCATGTCTGGCCCGTGCGGACTCGGAACCGCCCTGTCCTGCTCCGGCTGCTTGTCGGCGCCGAACTTCACAATGCGCAAGTCCTCGGGACGGACACCAAATACCGCCGCGTAGAGCAACTCGTACCGCTCGGCGCGCCTGGTGTTCAGCCCTTCACGTTCCCATCTGCGGATCATCCGCACGAGGGCATCGTGAAAGGGCAGCGGGTCACCTCCCGCCGTCCTGCGCATCTCGCGCGCCAGCGCGGGGACATCCCACCCCCGCGACCGCCGCCACTTGCGCAGCACCCCGCCATCGATACAGGTCATCGCGCGTGCCCTCGGGTTCCCGTGCGTTCCTAACCGTCACTATCGCACAACCGTGCGTTGCCGGAAGGCTGTCTACCACGTTGGCAGGGCGATGGGAGCACGGACGCATGGAACGCCAGACGCCTGCGGATACCGCGACCGCCAGGCAAGAAGGAGAGGCATCGCAGGTGATCACGATACACAATCCACCTGACGGCAGGGCGGAGCTGGAGCAGCTTGCGGACGCGCTCACCCAGCGGGGTTACGACGCCACCCTGATCGTCCCGGCGCCCTGCCTAGCAGTCCGAATCCCCGGCGCCACCATCCCGCAGATGATCTACAACACCGGCGGCCAGTTCTGGTGGCACACTTCCCAGTCCATCGCCCCGGCCCGGCAGGCCGCTCTGGCCGCCGACGCGATCACCTGGGCACTGCGCACCCAACCCCGCCAACCCCCCACCCACGACGCCACAGCACCCCTGGCCAGCACCACCCCCAGCCCACCCACCACACCACACAGCAGCGGAGGAGGCCAGGAATGCTGACTGTGAGCCAGCCACCACCAGACGGCTACACCGACCCCGCCTACCCAGGCCGCGCCCACGAGCCCGACGAAGACACCTGGGATCTCCCCCTGCCCGGCGAGCGGGCAGCACTGGAGGCGCTGGCGTGGAACTGGGGGACGGCATACGAGAT